>VFGE01000037.1 GCA_009392515.1 SAR202 cluster bacterium
TGGAGGCGGATGTGGCGCTGGAGCACAGGATGAAACTGCACAAGGCGGTGGCGGATGTGCCTGCGGTGGAGGCAGCTGCGGTTCCCATTAAACATAAAATCAAAAAGAGGAGTATAACTCCTCTTTTTTTTACCCATTCAAAATTTGTTTATTCTAATTCTGCTAGATATCTTTCAGCATCAATAGCAGCCATACAACCTGTACCAGCTGCAGTAACAGCTTGTCGATAGATCCAATCCTGTGCATCTCCACAAGCAAAAACCCCCTCTATATTGGTTTTTGTTCCATTATTCGTAAGGATATAGCCATTTTCATTTCTGTCTATTATACCGTCGAATATTTGAGTATTAGGTTGGTGGCCAATGGCAATAAACAAACCATTGATATCCAATTCACTTTCATCTGAAGTTGATAAATTATGTAATTTTAATTTTGCAACTTCTCCATTTTCATTAGCTAAAATATCAATAACCTCAGTATTCCATATAAATTCAATTTTCGGGTTACTCACCGCTCGTTCCTGCATTATTTTCGATGCTCTTAATTCATCCCTTCTATGTATGATTTTTACACTCGTCGCATACCGTGTTAAAAATAATGCTTCTTCCATTGCAGTATCACCACCTCCTACAACGGCAACTTCTTGATCTTGAAAAAAGAATCCATCACATGTAGCACAGGCTGACACTCCTCTTCCCATAAGATTGCTTTCACTCTCAAGTCCTAGTAATTTAGCAGTAGCACCTGTAGCGATAATAACTGAGTTAGATTTGTATGTGGTTTCTTCATCAACAGTTATTGTAAAGGGTCGATTATTGAAATCTACTGAACTTACTTCTCCAAATATATATTCAGCTCCAAAACGTTCTGCTTGAGCCTTAAATTCTTCCATCAATTCTGGCCCTTGTATACCTTTGGGAAATCCTGGATAATTTTCCACATCGGTAGTTATCATTAATTGACCACCAGGTTCTATACCTTCTATTACTAATGGTTTGAGATTTGCTCTTGCAGCGTAAAGTGCAGCTGTGTCACCTGCAGGTCCTGATCCGATTATAATAATGTCATGTATTTGTTCGTTCATAGTATTCTCACTTTTTAACTTATTAATTAATTATACTATATCTGTTCTTCTGCGTTAGGTTCTTTTACCATTAGTATTAACGGTATAGACATAAAAGTTAATATTCCTATGATTGTAAAAGCAATTCTATAGTTCATATATTGATCATATATATATCCTGCATATATTGGGCCAATTATTCCAAATATAGCACCTGTCGTAGTTGTTATTCCTATGACTGTACCATACGATTTCCTTCCATACATATCTGCCAAATACGCAAACCTTACAGGAACAGTACCTCCATGTCCTGCACCATATAATATGACAAAAATTACGATCTGCCATGGTTCCGTTAAAACACCAAATAATAAAGTTCCCAAACCTATTAAGGCAAAAGTTAAACATAACAAATATCGTTTATTAAATGTGTCTGCTAAAAATCCTATTACTAATCTACCTATAAACAATAAAACAGATGTTGCTGTCAGAACATATGCACCAACAATTGGATCAAAACCAATGCTGGATAGGCTGGGTATAGCAAAAACCATAACTGTTGATAGAGCGATCCCAGTAATACCAAAACTTAGATTGATTAGCCAGAATGATTTTTCTTTCAATATTTGCTTTGTTGTCATAGATATTTCGTTTGTTAGATATCCTTCCTTTATATCCCCTAGATCCTTTATGTATTCTGGTGTTATACCATCTGGATATTGACCATATTGCTCAGGCTTATGCCTCATAAATGCTAAGACGAGAAAACCAACAAATAAATTTACAACAGCTATTATGTCTAAAATATTACTCCAACCATAAATTTGTATGCCCCAAACTAGTAATGGAATTAAAAAACCGCCCAATCCTGTTCCTAGGAAGCCAATGGTGAGAGCAGTGCTTCTATATTTAATAAACCAATTACCTATGACTGTAGTGGTGGTTATTACTGAGCCTATTGAAACTCCCAAAGCTATTGTGCCAAATGCAAAATAAAAATGAATAATTGAGCCATCAGTTCGTGCTAGCCAAAAAAAACCAATGGTTGTCAGAATTGTTCCGAAAAAAATAGGTAATCTAGCACCAAATTTATCTATCAATGGTCCTACAAATGGACCTACAATTCCAGATTCAGTTCGTTGTAATGATATGGCCCCAGCCATAGCAGCTCTGGACCATCCATATTGATCTGCAATTGGGTCAATAAATGCGGACATACCAAAAAAAATTGTTCCTGAAACCCATACTAATTGAAAAAAACCTGTGAATGCAATCCACCAACCAAAAAATCTGAGGTTGATGTATTGGGGGAATAAAAACATTATTGATTAAGGAAGTTTCTTACTATTTCTTGAAACCCAGCAGGTCGATCCCCAGGGACTTGATGACCAGCGCCTTCTACATATTCCCATTTAAAATCTTTAATCTTGGAACCCATTTTATTTGCAGTCTCTGGTGATATTAAATTACTCTCACTTCCTAAAACTAATAGCGTAGGGGTTGCAATTTTATCCACATGTTGCCACAAAATTTCAGAGCCCCATCCATTGGTGTCCGCAGTGCGTAATGCTTGGTCCCATTTCCAACTCCACTTACCGTCTGGATAAAGTCGTAATTGATGAGATAAACTACCTTTTAGTTGCTCTCTTGTCCTACGAGGGTTTATAGCTAATGCGGCATCTATAAATTCATCAAATGTGTCTGCTCTTTCAGGAAGTCTTCTCCACCCTCTTATTGTATCGAGCTCATCACGTTCAGTTTCTGGTGCCATGTCGACCAAAACTAATTTTGAAACTAAATTAGGGTTTCTTGAAGCAAAAACCATAGAATTTCTTGCTCCCATTGAATGGCCAATTAAAATTATATCCTTTAATTGTAATTTACTTACAAAATTTTCAATATCTGGGATGTTGGTGTTTAAGGAATAATCGCCATCCTCATGCCAGTCACTATCTCCATGTCCTCTTTGGTTAAGAGCTATTACATGGTAATTGGCATGAAATGCAAGTGATGTAAAATCCCATGTGTGGGCAGAATTTGTTCTTCCGTGTAACAACAGCATAGTTTGTTTATCTTTATTTCCCCAATCAAGATAAGATAATTTGATGCCATTAATTTCAACAATTTCTTCTGTGGGAGTAGCATCTTCTTCGAATATAACACCCATTTTTCGAGCTGCTTCATGTAATGTTAGTGGCTTTTCTGTCATATTTTCTCCTTTAGTATGAGATATAATATATTAATAAATCTATGGAATAACAAGCATAGAAAATAAACCTAATAAAATGCAGATATTAATTATATAAATTTCTTATGAATTTAAAACAGGGATTAAAATACATAAACAGTAATTACCTGATTGCTGTCGATATAGAAACAACAGGTTTAAATACTGATACTGATAATATCATCGAAATTGCTGCTATTAAATTTTTAAATGGTGAATACGTTGATAAATACGTAACATTTGTTAATCCAATGATGAGAATAACTGAAGAAATTACTGCCTTAACTGGGATATCTGACAATGATGTTTTATTTTCCCCAACTATTTCACAGATCTCAGAAGAAATCAATGAATTTATAGGTAATGCGCCGGTTGTAGGACATAATTTAAAATTTGACCTGTCTATATTGAACCGTGAAAATATTGCAATTGATAATGATTTTATCGATACATATGATATTGCTTACTTGGTTTTAGAATCTGATATAAATTTATCACTAAGTTCTTTAGCTGATCATTTGAATGTACCTTTTGATGACCTCCATAGAGCAGAAGGGGATGCCTATTTATCTTTTCAAGTGTTTCAATCCATGATTCCTTATATTGAAAAAATATCTATTCAAAATTTATCCTTATATTCATTTCTAGCATCTAAAGTCGATAAGCAAACTAATACAATATGGGAAATATTAGCTACCAATATTAAAGCTGATAGTTTTAATCTAGATTCATATATAACTAATTTAGATAAATTTTCTCAATTAAATTATGATGAATTTGATAAAACTGAGTTACGCAATTTCCTATCAAAATTTACATGCGACGAATTTATTACCTATATGTTTTCTCACAAGGGACCTATTGCTAGTACTATTAAAGACTTTTATCAAAGAGCTTCACAACTTGAGATGTCTTCAAAAACTGCGAATACATTTGAATTATCAAACCAAATATTGATAGAGGCAGGAACTGGAACTGGAAAAACACTAGCTTATTTAATACCAGCTTTATGGCACTCTGTTATGAGTGATAAAAAAGTAGCTATATCTACTAATACGATTACACTCCAAGACCAATTAATAAATAAAGAAATACCTGCACTATTGAATTCTCTTAAAGAAGATGTTAATCAATTAGAATATACAAATTTTGCCCATCCACAAAAAGGGAAAAATAACTATGTATGCATTTCTAGATATATAGATATTCTCAAATCTTCTAATTTAACGACCGACCAATACAGATTGTATTCTAAAGTCGGAGTTTGGATTCAAAAAACTTCAAGTGGTGATAAAAATGAAATACACATACCTGGGTGGCAAAACTCTAATTGGGACAAAATTTCAGTTGGAATGAAGCATAATTGTAACACTCGTGGAATCGCCTGTTTTTATGATCATTCTAGAAAAATTGCAAATATATCTACATTACTAATTGTCAATCATTCATTATTGTTGGCAGACTTAAGGTCAGGTAATAATATTTTACCTGAATACGGTTATTTAATAATTGATGAAGCTCATAATCTCGAACAAGAAATAATTAATCAATTTGGATTTGAGGCATCAAAAAACCGAATATTGGATCAACTTAAATACTATCAAAACTCAGTATTCCTTAGGAATAGAATTGAACAAACCGATAAACTTGAAAACTTACGAGAATTACTAGAAACCCATAGTTTTAATATATCTGAATTTTTTACACAAATAGATCAAATATTTAATAATCAAGTCACTCAAAATAATATACAAGACCTTATTGTTAATGAACAAATTGCCAATTCAAAACCATTTATATCTTTGTTACCTATATGGAATGAATCTTTACAATCCTTTAAAAAAATTCTAAATCTCAACGAATCCATACCAGAATTACAAGCAGATGAGTTTAGTGATTTCATATTCGATCTGGATTTATTATATGAATCTATTCAAGAACTATTAATAAACCGAAACGATAACTCTGTTTATTGGATAAACAAACGTAACCGCTATCAATCAAATGAAGAACTTTCTTTAAAACTAGCTCCGTTAAATACAGCAGAGATTCTTGAAAACTATTTATATGTAAATGAAGTTGGAACTTTATTAACTAGTGCAACTCTTAGCATAAATGGATCATTGGATTATGCATCTACACAATATGGTATAGACAACACTAATTCTTCTGTTATTAAATCTCCATTTGATTATAAAAACATGGTTTTATTGGGATTAATTCGAGATATACCAGATCCAAGAAATGAATTGTATCAACAGAAACTAGATTCTACTTTAGTTGATATTTGTTCATCAACAAAAGGTGGCATACTAATACTACACACTTCTTATTACTCTCTCCGTATAAGTAGAAGTATGTTAAAAAAATCTTTAGAAACTAAAGGATATACTATAAAAGCTCAGGGAATTGATGGGACTATTAATCAAATTCTATCTTCCATTCAAAATCATGAAAACTTTATAATTATGGGCACAAACACACTCTGGGAAGGAATAGATATCCCTGATTCGAAATTAAAATCAGTTGTTATTACCAGATTACCATTTGGTGTTCCTGGTGACCCAATAAACACAGCTAAATCAGCAAAACTTAATAATCCTTTTAGAGAATTAACCCTTCCTCAGGCGATAATAAGATTTCGTCAAGGATTTGGAAGACTGATACGAAATGAAAAAGGGAAAGGAGCTGTTTTTATATTAGATAGCAGGATTATCAATCAACAATATGGCAACTTATTTATCAACTCAATTCCTGAATGTTCTATGAAAAAAATAGATACATCTCAAATATCCATTCTCTTAAAAGACTGGAAATAGGCAGGTATAATATCCAAACATATCAATTTCAACTGCATATAGAAGAAGAAATCAACCTTCAAAAGATATTTGACGGTGGTCAGATATTTTCATGGACAAAATATTACGATGGCTATAGAGGCTTAATCGATAATATTCCATTCTTTATAAATTACAAAGATAATATACTCTATATAAAAACGTCTATTCCTGAAGAAAAAGCTAAACAAAAAATTATTCATTTTTTTGATTTGGGCATATCCGTTAAAGATATTGTGAAGAAATTAGTTTCAACTAATGATCAGTATATGCTTAAAGCGGTTAAATCTAATCAGGGGCTGAGAATACTAAAGCAAGAACCATGGATATGCATAGTATCCTTTCTTTGCTCTTCAGTAGCTAATTTTAATAAAATATCATTGAATATTGAAAATATTTCTAAAAATCTTGGAGAAAAGTTCATATTTTGTAATCAACCTTTTTATACTTTTCCTGAACCTAAGGTAATTGCAGAACAATCCATTTCCACTTTGCGTAATTATGGCCTTGGATTCAGATCAAAATATCTGATGGACTTAGCTTATAAAATTACCTATAAAGGTTTAGATATTCCAATTCTGAGAGATTATACTTATAACGAATCAAAAAATATTTTGAAATCTTTGTACGGAATTGGTTCGAAAATTGCAGACTGTGTGTTACTCTACTCTTTAAATAAAAATGAGGCTTTTCCAATTGACCGTTGGGTTCAACGAGCTTTAAGAGATGGATATGGATTAGATATTAAAAATAGCTATAATGTTTCTAGTGAATGGGCAAGAACTAAATGGAAAGAACACTCTGGTTATGCTCAACAATTTTTATTTCAATATCAAAAAGAATTAAATAATGAAAAATAATTCTAACATTTACCAATTCTTTATAAGTCTAAGCATGGCTTTAATACCCTTTATAATATCTGCAATAGGATTTATTTCATTTAATTCTTTATCAAATCAAAAACAATCCTGTCTACAGTTATATGTTCCAGCTTCCTATATTGAAAGATCATTAGTTATAATTAACGACCAGACTGAGTATTTATCTGGTGTTTTAGTAGATGATAGTGAATTTGGTGAACTTATATTGACTAGTAGCAGACGACTAGATAGAAACAAAATGCAAGAAAATCTTTATGAAATATCTATAGATAATTTAGAGACTATAAAACCATTATATGGAGACTATATACCTAATAAAAATATGGGTTTTTTTCAAATTTCTACTCCATCTTATATTTCACCATTACCTTTATCTGAAACTAGACCCGCTATTGGGGAAATCGCCTATACCGCCACAATTTTAAATGGTGAAACCGAAATGTATTCAGGAAGATATTCTAATTCTATTACTTTGGATAATGGGAACCTTGTTCATATATACTCCGGCTCTATTGGAATTGCTTATGAAGGTAGCCCTGTTATCGACAAATGCGGTAATCTCTTAGGAGTTATAATAGAAGGTAGTGATAGATACTTTGCTATATCCTCTTTGAACCCAGAAATATTTGCAAAATCATTCAATTAGTTCCATTTAGATTTTGTATAAACTTTTTTTCATCTGATTTCGATACGACAATTCCATCAATATGAGCATTTCGAATTTTATTAATAATTGATGTTAAATGTGTCTTATCTATTGATAGGATTTCAATTATTTCATTACTATTGTGAAATGGCTTTACTTGAGACCATCTGCTCGTATATTCATTAACTAGGTTTGTGAAGTTTGTGTTATCTATGATTATGGAAGCTAGTAATAAAGCTTTAATTTCATAACCATCAAATAAATTGCTTACTTCTGACGGTTGTTTATTGCTAGATATAATATGAATAGTATTTTTGATATTAATTAGATCGACTAGAATTTTTGTCATTGATTTTGGCAATGAACATTTAGCAATGAAATCATTAAGTATAGTTTCATCCATTTTTCCACACAAAATTGACAATAAAATCAATTGTTTATCAGGGATTGCAAATTCTCGGTTTTTAAAAATATCGAGAGCCTTAACAAACTCTTCATTGTTAGGAAAGTTATGATTTATATTCTGAAGTAAATTATATTCAGTTAATCGTGATAAAGATTTATAGACATCAGTCTCTGTTAAGTATTTAAATAGATCGTTAATTATACGTTTCTCACTTAAACTACTGAGATAATTTATATCTTGTCCAATTAAATCGCTTGTGTTTTTATCAATTCCAAATTCAAATCTTGCAGAATATCTTAATGCGCGTAATATTCTAGTGGGATCATCCTCGAAACTTTTTTTATGAATAACTTTAATAGTTTTATTATTAAGGTCTTCCTTGCCATTTAATGGATCTATTATATCGTAAGGTTTGGGGAATAATTGAATCGCTATAGAATTTATTGTGAAATCTCTTCTATATAAATCTTCATAAATATGACTAGGTGTAATTTGAGGCAAACTTGCGGGAAAAGGATAAACTTCTGTTCTTGCTAAAGCTATATCTATTTCATTTCCATTAATTATGTATTTATAAGTATTGAATTGTGAGGTATGAACTGGTTGGCAATTCATGATCATATTGAATTGATTTACAAATAACTCAATGTTTCCATCGATGAGTAGATCAAGATCATGGCAATCATTTCCTAGTAGTAAATCTCGTACTGGTCCTCCAACTAAGTAAAGTTTAACCGAACTTGTTTCTGCAGCTAATTCTGCATTATTTAACAATTCTTTTTCTTTTAAATTAAATTTAGATTTTAAATCTTTCAATAAATTCATCTCTATTTATAACTAATGTTTTTAAGTGATTAATATACAATTATAGACTATTTATATTTAACTAAAGTATACTCTCGCCTGTGGGTATAAAAAAGAATATATATTGATAATATATGATTATGGAACAAAATTTTGCAAAACTTCAAAAAAAACTTGGAATAGATTTCAATAATCTAGAATTATATCAATTAGCTTTTAAACACCCTTCCTATCTGAATGAAAATTTTTCGTTTACCACAAATACAAACCAAAGACTAGAATTCTTAGGTGACTCGATTCTAGGTTTAATATTAGCCGATTATTTATATTGGAAATATCCTCAATATACTGAAGGTCTTTTAACTGATATACGATCAGAACTGGTGAAAGATCAAACACTTTCTATTATAAGTAAAGAATTCGATTTAGGTGACTATTTAATCCTTGGCAAAGGAGAAGGTAAATCAGGAGGCAGAGAAAAAGACTCAAATATAGCTGATGCATTTGAAGCATTACTTGGCGCTATTTTTCTAGATAGAGGATTTAATATTGTGAAAACTGTAATACATAATATCTTTGCTTCTAGAGTAGATTCTATTAATAAAGATGAATTAAAAGACCCTAAAACACGTATTCAAGAATATTTTTTAACTAATGAATCTGTAATTCCAATATATAAATTAGTAAAAAAAGAAGGAAATGAGCATAACCCTTTATTTACAATGTCTTTAATTATTAAAAACAAGATTATTTCTTATGGAGAAGGAAGTTCAAAAAAACAAGCTGAACAAGCCGCGGCAAATGCAGCTTTGAAGTCCTTAGAATAAGGTTGTAACAATTTGAAACATATGAATAATAACAACCCTTATAACACCGCCTTAACTATTACTAAAAGTAGTTTTTTTGAACGTGTGAAATCTATATTTTCCAAAAGAATCGATTATACAGAAAAACTTGATTTAATAGAAGAAATATTAATTACCTCAGATGTAGGTATACAAACAACTGAAATTGTAATTAAACATTTACAAGAAGCACTCAAGCATAACCCTGAGCTAGATTTATTCAATGAAAGTAAAGCTGTTTTATTTGATTTGTTAATTGACAACCCAATACATGATCAAATTAATTTACTATCAGAAATAAAAAATACTACACCTTTTATTATTCTAGTTAGTGGTGTTAATGGGGTAGGCAAAACTACAACAGTAGCAAAACTAGCTGCTATGTTTAGTAGATTAAACTTGAAAGTAGTTATTGGTGCCTGTGATTCATTTAGAGCTGGTGCAGTAGAGCAAATAGAAAATTGGGGGGCAAAACTAAATATTCGAGTTATTTCAAACAAGACTACTAAAGACCCCGCATCTGTAGCATTTGACACAGTAAATAGTGCAATTTCCAACCAAGATGATATCGTACTCCTTGATACTGCAGGAAGATTACAGAATGATACAAACCTTATGGGTGAACTAGAGAAAATATCCAATATAACAAAACGTTTTATTCCTGAATCTCCACATCTGAGCTTGTTGATTATGGATGCCACAGTCGGTCAAAACGGTATAGAGCAAGCTAAACAATTTACCAATTCGGCAAAATGTGATTCTGTAATCTTAACAAAACTTGATACTAGTGCTAAAGGAGGTATTGTTCTTAGAATTTATCAAGAATTAAATCTCCCAATTCTATTCGTTGGAACTGGAGAAAAGATTGAAGACCTGGAAAACTTTAATAAAGAAGATTTTCTAAATGCATTTTTTTCTTATGATTATCAAGATGTGTGAATTGCTAAATGTTAGAAACTATTTATTCGTTATTATTTATTGAGTTTCTTGGGATATTGGTATTTCCAATTATATTTACAGTATTTTGGAAATTACCAGACAGAGGCTATTCAATTAGTAAATTACTTTCTCTTTTATTATTAGTATACATTATATGGATACTTGGTTCTTTTGATTTCAATTACAACCTAAAAATATCTGCATCTGTTATTTTGATATGTTTTGGAATAATTTCATTTATTACATTCTATTACAACTATAATTACATCTTATCTTTCATTAAAAGAGAATACTCATTAATTCTCCTTATAGACGTAATTTTTGTTCTGGTTTTTGCCATATGGTTATTTATAAGAAATCTTGATCCTACTATTTACCATACAGAACAAGTTATGGATTTTACGATATTGAATTCAGTAATGAATACCTCATCCTATCCACCAAATGACCTTTGGTATTCAGGAAATCCGATTAATTACTATTACTATGGTTATTTGATATTTGGTATATTTTTTGAATATTTACAAATTGAAGTTTCTTTAGCTTATAATTTAGCAATACCACTAATAGCTTCATTAAGTTCAATAGTATTATTCGGTCTGATATGGAATATTTGCACCTGTTTCCAAATTTCAAAATTGAATATTACTTTAGTATCAATTTGTACAGTTACTGTTTTCAATTTCTTTTCTAACTTTCAGCCTATACTAGAATTCCTAAATTCAATTCAAATATTGCCCAAAGAATTTATACTATGGATTGCCATTGATGGACTGAATTATAATACAGAATCGATTTCAATATTCCCAAATGATCATTATTGGTGGTGGAGAGCCACACGTGTAATAAATACTTTTGACATCCTATCTAATGCTTCACTTGATTATACAATTACAGAATTTCCCTTTTTTACATTTGCTTTAGCTGATTTGCATCCACATCTAATAAGTATACCTATTTACTTAATGTTTCTGACCTTATTATTTAATTACAATATTTTAAATAATCATAACAAGATAATTTCTCAAACCAAAATCATTTCAAATAATGTTTTTTTTCTTTTTATATCTGTAACATTTGGATCTTTAATGATTACTAATACCTGGAATATCCCTTCAATATTTCTACTTTTATTTGGGACTGCAATAATACCTGTACGAAATTACTTTACCTACAAAACCTTCTTCAGATTTAAAATACCATTATATGTTTCTATTATGAGTTTACTATTATTTTTGCCGTTTTATAACAACTATGTCCCTCCTGTTAATCAAATAGACGTAGTAGGGGCTATTTCATCAAGATTTATTCATATCTTTATTGTATGGGGATTCTTTATATGTATAATCTTATTATTTTTAACAATTGTTTATAGAACTAAGCATCACTATTTCATCAATGGGCGTTTGCTAAATTTATCTTTCTCAATATTACCAGTAATATTTATGATACTAATATGGTCTATTCTCATATTTGTTAAAGACACATTTGATGGAAATTTATTATTTATGATAATTAATAAAAATATATCATTATTATTAATTCTAATTACATTTTTATTTCTTTCCCATTTATTAATTACCAAGACTGAAATACCAATAATAAATAATCAACCATATCTAACTACAAATTCATCCAATGGTATATATTTTATAATTACAATTCTTTTAATTGGGGTGGTATTAATTCTTATTCCTGAATACTTTTTTATTAAAGATCAATTTGGTAATCGAATGAATACTGTATTCAAATTTAGTTTTCAATCATGGATATTATTTACCGTATTTACACCATTCTTAATATACAGTATTTCTACTTACGTCAGAAAATATAGAATTTATTATTATATCTCTTTTCTTTTGATATCAATATTATATTTGTACTATTCGATTGCTTTTATTAATTTACAAGTGAATAATTGGGATAAAACGCCGAGTATAAACGCTCATAAAAACTTCTCGGTTCATAATAAAATGACATATGATTCGATACAATGGATTCAAAATAATTTGCCACAAGGCTCAATTATTCTAGAAGCTCCTGGAGATAGTTATTCCAATTTCTCAAAAATCTCTTCTTTTTCAGGATATCCAACTGTATTAGGATGGATAGGGCATCAACGTCAATGGAGACCTTTTGAATTAGAAGAAATATTCAAAAGAGAAAAAGACATTGAAAATATATATATATCTAATAATATAAATCGTGTTAAAGAACTAATAAAGGAATACGGAATTAAATATATATATCTAGGAATTCAAGAAAATATAAAATATGGTGAGGAAAATATTTCAAAAAACACTTTTCGATTATTTGGGAAAAGAATCTATCAATCTGAAGAAATGATTAATGGTACCTATATATACATATATGACGTAAATTAAGACATGAATAACAAAAGAACATTATATACATTTTATTTACCATTTGGTTTGATAATGGTTTTATCGCTATTTATGCATATTTTCCAATTGGATAAACAGTCATTACATCATGATGAAAGTATGCATGTTTTTTATAGCTGGTTTATTTATAAGGGTGATTTAGAAGCATTTAATAATATTCATTCTCCTATGATGCATGGCCCTTTTCAATTCTTTTTAAATTCATTAGTATTTCATATATTTGGAGACAGTAATTATACAGCTAGGCTTCTACCTGCAATTTTTGGGATTTTATTAACAATCCTACCTATTTTATTTCGAAAAGATTTGGGTAACCATTTAACTTTACTTTTCAGCTTTACCTTAACCATCTCACCAACTTTTTTATATTTCAGTAGGTTTGCTAGAAATGATATTTATGTTGCAGTATGGTCCTTGATAATCATTGCTTGTTTTCTTCGATACAATATAACTGGTGCGTTACGATATCTTATTGTTAGTTCAATAATTCTGGCAGTTTTTTTTGTTACTAAAGAAAGTGCATATATTTTCTCTGCATTTCTGCTTATTTATTTGTTTATCTCTATAACTTACAACTTATTAATACATTTATCGGAGAAACCATTTAAACAATTAGTCTCTGAAAATAAAAATCTTATTGAATACTTATTATTTTTATTGATTATTTGTCTACCTATTGGAGGAGCCGGATTTATCCTTTTTCAAGATCATCTCAATCTAATCCTAGGTTCAAATGAATGGCCTAATGTTGGGTTACCAACTTCTGATTCAACGCGACCAGCTCTTATTATTGCTATTAGCCTATCTTTTGTTTCATTATCACTAATCTTTCTTAATAGGATTGCCAAAAGTCAAAACTTAATAGAAGACAATAAACAACTACTATCAGAAAAACATCTTCTCTTAATAGTATCTATATTCTTTTTTACACTTCTTCTTTTTCACACCTCATTTTTTACTAAGTTTGATGGTGTTAAAATAGCTTTTTGGCAAAGCTTGGGATATTGGATCGCCCAGCATGACGTAGCAAGAGGCGCTCAACCGTGGTTTTACTATATTATGCTCTCTTTAGTGTATGAATATAGTGCTTTTATTATAGGTTCCATTTCTTCCATATACTTTATATTTAGGGGGGATAAACAAGAGCGATTCCTTGCGAATTGGGCTTTAATTTCTTTTCTTTTCTTTTCGTATGCTGGTGAAAAAATGCCCTGGCTTTTAGTTGAGGTTATATTGCCTTTTTATTTGGTTTCTTTTTACGGATTAAAGAGATTATTAATATTTCTGAGCAAAATAAATATTGTTAATAATCATTATATTTACTCTGGTTTTTTGATATTTATATTGGTATTATTTCTCTCCCCCATTATGTCAACAATTCGTTTAGTTTATACTTCTCCTGGTTGGCCTAACCAATTATTGGTATATGTACAATCATCACCTCATATCATTGAAATAGATCAACAAATATCACAAATTGCTAAAGATAGTAACAAATACAACCAACTATCAATTCAAATAGATTCTACAGATGGATTTAGTTGGCCATGGGCTTGGTATTTTCGCAACTACGATTCAGTCAGCTATCGAGATTTTACAAAAACACCATTCACGAATCCAAATCAAGCAGCTGATATTGTACTTTTATCGGATCGTAATAAATTAAAAAATAATTACTTTTTAAATCAACATCATAAACCAGAGATGTATATTCATCGTTGGTGGAATCCTGAAACGTACAAAGAATTTAGTTTAGCAAACATAACATTTGTACCCGAGATTACTAATAATGGTTGCAAATTATTAGATTATTTTATTAATAGGAGATTTGACTCAAGTGTTGGCTCTATTTATGCGAATATATACGTAAGAAAGTCACTTTCAGAACCTATAGATATTGCTGTATTAAATCATGAAAAATCTTCTTGCTAATCGTCTATACTATATATTATGAACTACATATTAAAAACAATAATAGGTTTAGTTATCACAATCCTCTTGATGTCTGTCTTCTTCTATGCAGCTGGTTTTGAAGAGGTACTTACTTCTTTATCTGAAGTCAAACTTGTTTTTTTGATACCCTCAATAATTCTCTATTTTATTTCACTTTATATAAGAACACTCCGTTGGCAATATATATTAAAAACTGTTTTAAATATACGAGCGTGGATATTATTTAAATCTATTTCAATAGGATATTCGGCTAACAATATATTACCTGTAAGGTTAGGGGAGTTAATTCGTTTATATTATGTTGCCAAGATCTCAAAAATTTCTAAAAGTACCACTCTTGGTACTATAATCACTGAAAGAATAATGGATGCATTAACATTGATTGCCTGTGTCGGAGTGATTTTATTAGGATTTTTGATAACAGACATCATTCAACTTGAATTATTATTTTCAATTGAAAATCTGGTGATATCAACTTTGACTATTGGATCTTTAGTTATATTAGTGATATTTTTCTTATTAATTTGGTTGATAAAAGACCCGAAGATAATAGAAAGATTTATTGAACGTATTTTTCGTAAACTGTCAGATAACAGGTTAAAAAAAATAATACATATCTATAATTATTTTATACAGGGATTAATCACTTTAGGAAGTTTTCGTAAAATTTCATTCATTTTTTTTATATCATTAAGTGTATGGTTATTTGAATTTATCCTAGCGTACCTACTTGTTATAAGTTTGGGAATAGAAAATTTTAAATATGAAAATTTCACACTATTCTTTATTCTATGTTTATCTATATCAGTTGCTAATCTTGCAACTAGTATCCCAATGACACAAGGAGGTATTGGGCCTTTTGAATTAGCTGGATCTTTAATCTTAATAATGTTTGGTATCGATTCTTCGTATGCTGGTGCTTTTATGATACTACTACATGCTTTGTTGTTAATACCGATAACACTTGTTGGTTTATTATTTTTATTTACTGGAGAAGAATCCTTCTTTGAAATTATGAGAAATTCATCTAAACTTAATGACAATGAAAAAACCAAACAATAAAAACATAGCTATTATCGGAGGCGGTTATTCAGGCCTTAGTGCAGCTCATGAATTTATTAAAAAGGGCTACACTGTTCAAATATACGAAGCTGCTCCTTTTTTAGGGGGATTAGCTTCAACGTTTGATATTGGTGAGGCGCAGGTAGAAAAATTTTACCACCATTTATTCTTGTCTGATCAACACCTTATAGATTTATTAAAAGAATTTGATTTAGATCAACACATAATATGGAAAAACTCATCCACATCATATTTTTACGATGGAAAAATATATCCTTTTACAACACCATTAGACCTATTAAAATTTTCACCTGTTAATTTAATTAATCGCATTCGAATGGGGCTTTTAGCTCTTTATTTGCAGCGTGTAAAAAAATGGGAAAAATATGAAAAAATAACTGCAGCTGATTATATGAAAAAATATGCAGGTTCTCAAAATTACAAAATTATATGGGAACCATTATTAAAAGGAAAATTTAGTGACTACTATGAAGATGTTAGTATGTCGTGGTTATGGAGTAAATTTGCAACACGTGTTGCATCCCGAGATAAAACATTTCAGGAGCAATTAGGATACATTGAAGGTAGTTGGGATATACTCACTAATGCTCTAGCTCAGTATATTATTAATAATGGTTCTACTATTCATTTGCAAACACGAGTTACAAAAATACATGTGGAAAACAATAAAGTTATAGGGTTGGATACTGTTGATAGCCTGGGAAACACAGAAAGGCAAAACTTTGATGTAATACTTTCAACAATTCCTACTTTTTATCTTCCAAATTTAATTGAAGAACTACCTGATGATTATAAGAAACGTTTGACTGATATCCAATATGAAGGCGCTATAGCAGCAGTATGGTTTCTAAATAAACCGCTAACTAATTCCTATTGGATGAATATATCTGACCCAAATATTCCTTTTTTACTCGCTCTAGAGCATACAAATTTATTTAATTCTGATCTCTATAATGGAAATCATATTTTGTATACTGCTGACTATGTAACTCAGAATGATCCACGATGGCAAATAGATGATGAAAATATTATAAATTCCTACATACCCCATTTACAAAAAATAAATCCTTCTTTTGACAGATCTTGGATTAATAAAACTTATATTCATAAGGAACGTGCTGCACAGCCTGTTGTAACCTTAAACTACTCTGAGAAAATTCCTAATACTAAGTCACCAATTGATGGATTATGGTTAGCAGCGATGAGCCAAGTTTATCCACAGGATAGGGGGACTAATTATAGTATTGGCTTAGGTAAGAAGGTTGCAGAGGATATTATAAATAAATAAAGGGAGCATACGCTCCCTTTATTTTGTGTTTTATTTGTTTATGTTAACGACCACGCAGTTTCGGATCAAAAGTATCTCTTAATGCGTCACCGAAAACATTAAATCCAAGAACTAACCATGTAATTGCTACACCAGGTACGATAACCATCCAAGGTGCTGATATTGCATATAGCATGACAGAACCTGATAATAATCTTCCCCAAGATGGATGGGGCGGTGGAACACCTAGTCCCAAAAAGCTTAAGGAAGCTTCTGTAAGAATTGCTGTACCTAACAAACTACTTGCTAAAACAAGATATGGTGCCATCACATTTGGAGTAATATGTCTCCACATTATTCTAGATGGTTTGCATCCAATCGCTCGAGCAGCATCGATATATACATTTTCTTTACACGAAAGAACAGATCCTCTCATAACACGAACAGTTCGCGGTATGAAAATTATTGAAAGAGCAATAACAACTGTGTCGATACCTCCTGAGCCTACATCTGTTGCCATTAATGCCAGAGCAAGAAGAATACCCGGAATAGATAACATGATTTCGGTAATTCTTTGGATTAGGTTATCAATACCGCCTCCAAAAAATCCACTCATTACACCAAATATTAATCCGATAACACTACCAATAGCGACGGATATAAATCCTACTTGGGCAGATATGACTGCACCACCTATGATTCTAGCCCATAAGTCACGACCAAAGTCATCTGTTCCAAAAAAATGCGCGGCATTAGGAGATTGTAGCCTGTCTGGTACATTAGTTTCATTAGGGTCATACCGTTTAATTACAGGGTTTAGTAAAGCAGCTCCTAGAACAACCAACACCATAAATAAACCAACAGCGCCAATTGTACGTTTTCTACACCATGCACCAAACATTTTAAGTAAATGAAGTACACGATTTTCTTTTGACGCAAATTCTATTTCATTAACATCTGTAGCCATATTTAAACCTCGTTAATTATTACTGATACGTGGGTCAAGCCACCCATATATAATATCTACCAGTAGATTGATAAACACAAATATAAATGCAAAAACAAGAATTAATGCTTGTACTGTAGTGTAATCTCTATTTCTTATTGCCTCGATTAAATGAACACCAATACCTGGAATAGAAAACACTGTTTCACTAACAACTGTACCTCCAAGTAGTCCTCCAACGGACATACTGACAACGGTTACGACAGGAATCATTGAATTCTTTAAAACGTGTCTCCATATAACAACAGTGTTTGCTAAGCCTTTTGCACGTGCTGTTCTAATGTAATCTTCTCTTAAAACTTCTAACATTGTGGAACGAGTCATTCGTGTGACAATAGCCATTAAGTTGAATCCAATAATTAATGCTGGAAATATTAATTGGGCCATATTAGCACCAGGATCTTCCCATAGATAATTTCGTCCAAGTGGTGGCATCCACCGCCAGACCCTTACCGTTAACATTAGTATCATTAAACCTTCCCAGAATGCTGGAAGTGCAAGAAAAAAGATACTAAAGAAACGAGCAATTGCGTCTATCCAAGTGTCTTGTTTTAATGCAGAAATTATTCCTAGAGGTATCCCAACTAAACAGCCAATGATAACTGACATTATTGCAAGTTGCCCCGTGATTGGCATTCGTATCATTATTTCGTCGGCTACAGGCAATCTGTTCCACATAGAATTTCCCAAATCACCCATTGGTATTCCCTTTACCCAATTCCAATATTGTAATGGAAGTGGATCGTTAGTTCCTAATTCTTCTCGGAGTTTTTCTAAGGAAGCAGGATCTACGGCCGCTGCCCCTTCTTCACCTGCTAGTAATGCATAGGCAATATCGCCAGGTACAACTCGCATTAAGAGGAAAACAAATAATGTTGCACCAATTAATGTAGGTATCATAAATAATAATCTTCTTATGACAAAGGTCTGCATAATTTACCTCAATAAATATACTTATCTTTATTTAGATTAAGTTACTAGAAAAGTTAACTTGCTAGATTGTATGGTAAAGTTTTTAATCTTGCAATATAAATATCTAATACTAAGGGCATTTTATATATATTTATAAATTTTGCAACCATTTAATTAAATATTTTCGACATTATTCTAGTTCTGCATTAATAACAGGAAACATAACTATTGGTATAAACCCATAATCTGATTCAAATAACTTAGTAAAATGTAAGGCAATCAAACAATCGCACCTACTATAAGCTTCAAACTCTTCAACACTATCAACACCATCTTCATAAAGAGGAACAATGTCTGGCCTGATAAAAAAATCGAATTTCTTGTTTTGTAAAGTGTGTAATGTAAAGGATGCTATTGTACCATCATTATTATATTTCAATTTACGGATATACCCACCTGCTTCTTTTATATCAGATGGGTTTTTCACACTTTTGCCAGGTCCAAACCTGTGAGGAATAGTCAAACCACCCCATGGACTATTGTAATAATTTGCTAATACTTTTTCTTCATATTTCATATTAGAAAGAAAAATTTGGTGATTAATACCATCAATTATGAGATATGTTGAAAATAACAATGCACTAGAAATCATAAGCAGGAAAATTATCCCTTTTTTATTATTGATTATATTTTTCATTGATTATCATCCAAAAGTGTAAAACATTGTTGCATTAGAATACTAAATTATTTATACTGACGCTACTTTTTAAATATATAAGGGGGGAAGTGAACTCATGAAACAAATGAAACTTCTTTTATCTACAATAATTCTTTCACTATTTGTTATTGCCTGTGGAGGTACTAGCGAGTCACAAGACGAAGGTACAACAGCTGTTGCATTAGGGCAATTTGGAAAAGACACTACCCTTACAGCAGAGACTTCTGAAGTATTAGAACTAACTATGTCAAGCGAAGGTTTGTCTCCACAAAATTTTGATATTAAAGTCGGACAAGGGTATGTACTTAAAGTTACTAATAATACCACCAGACCACGCTTTATCATTGCTTATCGACACGGTATTAATCAAGTTGTTCCTCCTGGAGAAACAATAACAACCGCACCATTTTCAGATCAAGAAGTTGGTTTTGTGGAACAAGGACGAGAGCAATCTCGTGGATCACAAAAAAAATGGCAATTTACTATAACTGTTGTTGAATAATAAATAATAATTTGTACAAATTTATATTATTAATAACATTAATATTTATGTCATGTACTACAGCTGAAAGCGAAAGACCGTTCAGTAAAAACATTGACCCTCTGCACAAACCAGTTGCTAATAGACCCGCACCTGATACAGTTGTTGTACTAGATTTAGAAAACAGATATGAATTTGACCTTTTACCTCGATCAATTAATGGTTTTAATGTTGAATTTAATAACGTAAGTGATGACAACGTTGATGAACCTTTATATTTAAAAACAGGTAGAGTAAGATTTGTTATTAAAAATACAGGTACTATTTCCCATAATTTGCGTATTCAAAACTATAAAGAAGACCCAATGGAGCCTAGCACTTTCGATATGTCAGTACCTTCGGTAAATGATTTTTTATTACCTGGTGAATCAACTGAATTTGAATTAAATATGTGGGCAGGTAAATTTATGCTTACGTGTGCGGTAACAAATCACGATGAGAGAGGAATGTTTAGGCCGTTAATAATTGACCCTGATATAATACATCCAGATTTGATATTGCACTAAATTAAACTTATATTGACTATTACTTTTGTTGTATATCCTATTTAGATTGTGATAAAATTCTCATAGGTAACCGACATTATTTATAGAACGGGGTATTGTTTGGAACCTACCACAAATAATTCAGAACTAGAAACACAGATAAATAATGCTATTGAACATAATTTATCTGGAAGAATGACTATCTTAGCAGCTCTTTTAGCTGTTCAAGATGATTTAGGATATATACCTCAAAAAGCCTTAGAAATAGTTTCTGAATTAAACTCGACAACAGTAAACGATGTATGGGGAGTAGCCTCCTTTTACCCTAATTTTAGATTTACACCCCCTACAAACCATACAGTAGAGATTTGTTGGGGCCCTTCATGTCATATCACAGGAGCTCAAGATATAATTAAAACTTGTCTCAATGAACTTAAACTCGAAACAGAAGGCGATACTAGTGATAATTATATCAGCTTTAAATACAATACTTGTTTAGCAGCTTGTGCTCAAAGTCCTGTGGGAAGTGTAGATCACAAGATAATCGGAAGACTTACAAAGGAAAAGATTATTGATTTAATCAATAATCTCAAAAACAATAAGAAATAAACTATGCAAAAATTTATTGATTTAAAAAAGACAGCCCAAAGCCACTACGATAATATTCTTAAAAAACCTCGAATAAGAGTTGGCACAGACATCTCAGGTGTTGCTGCCGGCTCCCTTGAAATAAGCAATGAATTTTCAAAATATATCTCAGAGAAAAACCTTGATACAACCTTATCACATGTCGGTGGATTTGGACTTTCTTATGCCGAACCTTTGATTGATGTTGAAATGCCTGATGGTTCTAGAGTTTTTTATTCAAACGTATCCATTCAAAACGTAAAAAATATTGTAGAGAGCCACATTATTAATGGGAAACCACTTTATGATATAGCATTTGCTTATACTGGCAATTTAGTTAATACGAATAACACCCCAGAATTTTACGAACTACCTGAAAACAAACTTCAGAAAAAAATACTCACTGAAAACTTTGGTCATATTGACCCAACAGATATATATGAATACATAGTAAATAACGGTTATTCAGCCTTAGCAAAAGCATTGTTTGAAATGGAAATAGATAATGTTCACAAAGAAATATTGGATTCCAAACTTCGTGGCAGAGGCGGAGCAGCATTTCCTACCGGTGTTAAATTGGGGTTTTTGAAAGGTTCAGATGCTAAAGAAAAATACATTTTATGTAACTGTGAAGAAGGAGACCCTGGAGCCTGGAATGATAAAGCAATACTCGAAAGTGACCCTCATCGCTTACTCGAAGGTTTAATATTGGCAGCTATAGCTACAAACGCATCTAACGGTATCATTTTTATTAGACACGGTAACGATATTCCAATCGAAAGAACAAAAGAAGCTGTTAAAAATGCTTATGAACACGGCTTGCTTGGTAAAAATATTTTGGGATCAGAATTCTCATTTGATGCAGAAGTAGTATTAGTAGGAGAATCGTATGTAGCTGGCGAAGAAACAGCCTTAATGGAAGCTATTGAAGGTAAGAGAGCAATGCCTAGGTACAAACCACCTTTTCCTGCTGCCTTTGGAGTATGGGGACACCCAAGTAATATTAATAATATTAAAACCATTGCAAATTTACCATCCATAATTCTCAAAGGTAGTGAATGGTTTACTTCAATTGGGACTGATACTAGTACAGGAACTGCTATTTTATGCCTCTCTGGGAATATTAATAAACCTGGGTTATATGAAATTGAAATGGGTACAACTATAAGATCTGTAATAGAAGACATATGTAATGGTATTCCAGATAATAAAGAATTAAAGTTACTTCAAACAGGAGGACCCTTAGGTGGAGTACTTAATTCTACTAAATTAGATACATCTATAGATTTCGATTCAATGGCTAAAGCTGGCGCTATATTAGGTTCAGGTGGAATAATTGTTGCTGATGAAGATGTTGATGTAGTAGATTTAACACGAATGTTGATAGCATTTTGTCAGTTCGAATCTTGTGGGAAATGTTTCCCATGTCGCCTTGGAAATTCACATTTATTAGAAATACTAAATCGAATATGTGGCAAAAACTCATCAGATTCTGATATCGATTTGATGAGAAAAGTTGGTACTAATATGCAACAAGGATCACTTTGTGGTCATGGTCAACTAGGGTTTAATCCGATTAAATCCGCATTAGAATACTTTAAAGAAGATTTCGATTTCGCTTTGGATTCAACACCAAGTATATCCAATACAACTATTAATATACCTACACGAGCTAATCGCTATTAAAGGGAGAAAATAATGGTAGCAAATGGTCAAGAAATAACTATCACAATAGATGGGAAAAATATAACAACATCCCCTGGTAAAACTGTTCTTGAAGCTGCACTAGATTCACAGATATATATTCCATATTTATGCTACCACCCGGGTATGAAACCTTTTGCTGCTTGCAGAATGTGTATGGTGAGAGAAGAAGTAGAAATGGAAGTAGACCAAGATGGTCAAAAAGTAAAACAAAAAGTATTAAGACCTGCTACTGCATCATGTGCCTTGCCAGTTCGTGATGGGATGGTAATTAAATCTAATACTGAAGAAATACGAGAATTGCAAACAGACATAATGGAAATGGTTATTGCCGAACATCCACATGGTTGTCTTACTTGTCATAGAATAGATTTATGTGGACCTGGAGATATCTGTTTACGTCATGTATCTGTAAATGATAGATGCGTAACTTGCCCTAAAAATGAAAGGTGTGAATTAAAAGACACCGTAAGATTTCTCGGTATGGATATAAATTCTCCTCTGAATTACCAAACACGTAATCTCCCAGTAGAAAATGGCGATCCTTTTTATGATCGAGATTATAATTTATGCATTGTTTGTGCACGATGTGTCAGAGTCTGTGAGGAAGTACGTGGTGATAATGCAATTACTTTCCTTGAAAGGGCAGGGCAGTCTCTTGTAGGGACAAGCAATGGAACAAGTCTTATGCAATCAGGATGTGAATTCTGTGGTGCTTGTATAGATGTTTGCCCAGTTGGAGCTCTAGTAGAGAGGGATAATAAATGGGAAAAAGCTACAAATGTTGAAAAAACGATTTGTAATTTATGTCCTGCTGGATGTCAACTTAATTTTGAATTCAATCAACGTAATAAAATGATCCGTGTTATACCCGAATTAAATTCTCCTGTTAATAAAGGACAAGGATGCTTTAGAGGTAAATTTGGTTCAGATTACGTAAATAAAAAAAGAAATACTACTCCAAAAGTTCAAAATAATGGAATATTCACTGAAATTGAATTAGATAAAATTATTAATGATCTTTCAGGTAGAATCGAAACTATGAGCCCCGATCAAACAGTGTTCTTAGTTGCTCCTAATATTTCCAATGAATCTGCTTATGTAACGCAAAAGTTTGCACGATCAGTTCTAAAAACTAATAATATAATAACTGATACTGATATCTCTTCTCAATATATAGAACCATTAATAAATAGATTGGGATTTGCAGCTTCTACAAATACTATTTGGAATATTGAAAAGTCTGATTGTATTCTCGTTATAAACGCGAATATTACTGAAGAATACAATTTATTAGGTTTACCTATCAAAAGTGCACAACGTAATGGAAGTAAACTTATTACAATTGACTCTAGAGAAACTGAGACAACATCATTTTCAGATAAATGGATCAGACCTAAACCAGGTTCAGAAACAATACTTCTACAATCTATTATTAAAAAAATGATCACTTTAAAAAAGACAAATCTTGATGAAATATTTCAAGAGATTACTCCTCTAGAATACATAGAGAACTTATCAAACCTTTCTGATGAAACTATTACTCAACGTACTGGTATTTGTTCGAACGATATCGATGCAATTACTAGCGAATTGTTCAATGCAAAATCAATTTCATTAATTTACGCATCTGATAATATTCTGTTCCCACATCTTAATAGCTATGTTAATAATATAATTGATTTAACTATAGTGTCTCAAAACGTATTTGTTGAAAATGGAGGGATTTATCCATTATCTCAAGGTAGCAACCAACAAGGTATTATAGATATGGGGTGTAGATCTGAAGTTTTACCAGGGCATCAATTAGTAAGTAATCAAGAATCTGTAAATAAAATTTTAAATACATATGGTTCGGATAACTTTAATACAAATCCAATTGATTATAATAAATTTGTCGATATGCATAGAAACGCTTTGGTAAAAAATATATTTATAGTTGGAGACATTGAGTCATTTTCAGAAAACCATATAATATTCGATGAGAAACTTCGAAATAATATTGATAATTTGATAACTATAAATCCATCCCCATCTGAAAAACTAAATCAAATTAGTGATTATATTGTACCCACAACACTACATACTGAAGAAAGTGGTACCTTTACAAATTTGGAGAGAAGAGTCCAAATATCTGATGCTATTATACCGACCTCAGGCAATGTTCTTCCAATCTGGAATGTTCTTTCAATAATTGCTTCAAAACTAAGTAATAAAACATTTAACTATAACAATTCTTCAGATGTTATGAACGAAATATCTTCACAAATTACACAATATAAATCAATTTCATATGCCAAATTAAATTCTAATGCAAAAGTAATTTTGAAACCCGCAGAAGATAATCCACTACCAACACAATTGTTACATTCAGATCGTATCTTAATAGGTTTATGTTGGCCAGCCGAAATTAATGTTAATGAGTTAAAAATAACTTCTCTTAGTAATTGTGAAGATATAAAAAACGAAAATGATATATTGAAATTAATACCTGGGAGAGTTTTGTCGCTTGAAGGCACTGAAATTGAAACAAATCCATTTACTAATAAAAATAAAGTTATTTACGAAAAAATATTGACTATTTCATTGGACGATGCTACCAATCTATCCCTTTCACCTGGAGACAGAGTGAACATTTCATTTAATGATGTTGAAACTACTGCGGAAATCAAAATAGATCCAAACTGGCACAACGGATTTGTATCCTGTACGGATTTATTTGCAGAATATATCTCAGAATTAGAAGAAGATAAAACATTTAACCCTATGCTAAAACCTGGTAAATTACATTACCAAAATGTATTAATAACAAAAATTAACTAATGATTGATTATTATGAATTGGATTATTGTTAGACATGCAGAAAGTAATTGGAACAAAAAAGGTATATTTCAAGGACAGAAAAACCCTAAATTAAGTTCTAATGGTTTAATTCAAGCTTCTAAAATACATCTAGGGCTGAGAAGTTTGTCAATTGAGCATATATATTCCAGTGATTTAGAAAGAGCTAAGAAAACAGCAACTATTTTGAATACTACGTTAAATCTACCACTCGAAACAACTGAAAATATTCGTGAAATAGGATTTGGAGAATGGGAAGGGTTAAAAAGAAACGAAGTAGAGTCTAAGTATCCGTACGAATATGAACAATGGATAAACAAAGGTCTTATACTTGAAAATATTAAAAATGCGGAGAATTTAGATAATTTAATAACTAGACTGACTCAGTTTATTGCTGATGTTAAACTAAAACACTCAGATGGCAAAACTGTATTAGTAGTCTCGCACGGCGGGACAATACGCGTTTTGGCTAAAATGCTTTTAGGATTACCTATAGATCAAACCATTTCAATGTCAACTAATAATGCTGGGATTTCTATCATCGAATCATCTCTTACTAAGAATAATAGTCGACCTACTATTCATCATTGGAATCAAATTACTCATCTTGTAAGTTGAGGTGAATTTAATTATTTTGTCTGATAAACTCAGCTAATGAAATATATTTATATTCTTTTATTAGTTGTCATCTTTTCATTAGGAACAGCTTGTAATAAACCTACTACTACTACTACATTGAAAATATATGCGGCTTCTTCATTAATGAATGTCCTAAACGAATTAACTGAAAACTATGAAAATAATTCGCCTCATACTATTTTGATTTCATTTGCTGGATCTTCTACATTAAGACAACAAATTGAATACGGAGCTAACCCAGATATATTTATTTCTGCAGATCAAATACAGTTTCAAAAAGCTCAAGATTTAAACTTATTAGATAAACAAATTTACAAACTCGCAGATAATAAATTAGCAATTATTACCAATAATCCTGATATCAAAACACTTAATGATATTATTCAAAACAATATAACAATCGCTGTAGGTATGAATGAAGTACCTATAGGAAATTATACTAATCAACTACTAAACAATATTAATAAAGAGATCCAATACGTGAATAATTATTCGGATTTATTCAATAAGAATGTAGTGTCTAAAGAGCGTAATGTTAAAATGGTAGTATCAAAAGTGTTATTAAAAGAAATAGACGTTGGTGTAGTTTATCAAACAGATTTTGAGGCTGTAATTAATAATCAAATGTATAAAATAAATATGCCTGAAAATATTAATATAATAACTTCTATATATGCAGGTATACTTGAACAAACCTTAAACCGTTCATTCTCAAATGAGTTTTTGGATTATATTTCAAGTAACGACACAAAGCACATATGGTTAAAACATGGTTTTATTACCCAAGATTGATATTGTAAATGAATAAAAATAAATCTATATATTTTCTAAATATTAAATATATCCCACTGATTATTTATGTTGGGTTCATATTATTACCTATATTGGTATTATTATTTAATGCGTTTACTAATAATAATGTTATAAATGCAATTAGTAACCCGATAGTTACTTCGGCATTGTTTTTATCATTAATAACAAGCTTCATTGCAATAACAATAGTAATATTTATTGGTATACCTGTTGCCCATATAATTACTAAAAGTGATTCTAAATTGATTAAATACATTGACTACACTATAGAATTACCAATTATATTGCCGCCAGTAGTTGTTGGATTTGCAATGCTTATGACATTTGGGAAAAATGGACCAGTCGGTCAATATCTTATAGATTTTGGAATTTCGATTCCTTTTACAACTATTGCAGTAATCTTAGCTCAAATTTTCGTGGCTTTTCCCTTCTTTCTAAGATCAGTGCGACTCGGATTAAGTAATATCAATACCGATTACGAAGATATTGGTAGTAGCTTAGGATTCAACCCAATAAAGCGTTTTGTTTATATTAATTTACCACTCGCTTGGAAATCAATAATTAATGGAGCGGCATTAGGTTGGGCACGTGCAATTTCAGAATTCGGTGCAACTTTGGTATTTGCTGGTAATCTAACTGGAGAAACCCAAACTATGCCATTAGCTATTATTTCTACTATGGAATCAGACTTTGAATTAGGAATAACGCTATCTGCAATTCTTATTCTAATATCAACACTGGTTTTAATACTGTTAGCAAGATTAAGATACAATACCTAAGCATCGTATGGATCAATTGTATTAATATCGTCTTTTATCCTTCGTTTATCTCTTCTCAAGCTTAAGAAACTCATGTAACTCATTATAGTTAGTATTAATGAAGCAATTGCATATATATATAAATCCTCTTCAGCTCCTGATTGTACTTGAAATGCAGAGTATCCACTAATTAGTATAAAAACAACCATTGAAACTCTAGGCAAAATAACAACTAATAAAGAACCGATTGCTACTCCTAAAGAAATAATAATTTCATTTTGAGGAAATTCAGTATCAGTTATAAAATATGGAGCAATTTCCTGAATGCCTATCATTACAGCCATAAAAGCTCCTATAAATAATGTAATAAAACGAATCATAATAACTCCTTATATTAATTACAGTACATCTTTCATAAATACCAAGGCATTATTGCCAGCAATTTTGTATATCTCTTCATCTTTATATCCTCGTTTAATTAATCCACGGATAATGTTTTTTCCATCGGCAGGGGATTCTAAACCATCCATATATGGTGCAACAGGTGTAGCAGGACCAGTCATGTTTAATGAAGCAAAAGCAACATGGTCGCCAATCAAAGTATCGGTACCTATACCTACATGGTCTATGCCAACCAAATTGACCATATAATCGTAGTGGTCTAAAACGCATTCGATCGTTTGCTCTGGACCGTCACATATTTGATTTGGTACAGCGGTGATACAAATTAATCCTCCATTATCTGCGCATGCTATCAATGCATCATCTTTAGTACTTCTAGATACAGGGGTTAAGGTGTGCGCAAAATTATGGCTAAATATCACTGGTTTTTCTGAGTATTGAATAGTATCTAATTTAGTTTGATGGCTTGCATGAGCTAAATCTATTATCATACCTAGTTTATTCATTCTTTCTACAACATCTATACCAAACTCACTTAACCCAGTATCGGTTCGTTCGTAGCATCCATCTCCTATATATGTTCTAAATGAGTAAGTTAAACCTGCCATTCTTATTCCCATGCTATACAATACATCAATCAGATATAATTGATTACCTATTGCCAGATGTTCAACTGTAGGGAAGAAACCTAGTTTATTAATTGAATTTGCTTCTTTTATATCATGAGGTGACTGAACTACTACAACCTCACTATTATTGTTTATATCAGTAAACATAATACCAATTTCTTCTAACATTAATTGGAAGTCTCCTGCTGAGGGATGACGTTTTGTAATATTTCCTCTGAATCCATTAGCTGTACAAACAGTTGACCATCCACCAGCTTTTGCAGCCTCATAACCCCATGTGTATTCACCAGTGCTGAGATACTCTTGTAAACGAGTCATATCTTCCGTCATAACTATTGGATGTTCATGTAAGTCAATCATTATAACGTTATTCATTATTTCAAGGAATCGTTCTTCTTCTTTGGGAGTTAATTCAACAATTAAAGAATTAATTCTACCAACTTGTTTTGATAATTTTAATCGTTCCTGCATAATATCTCCCCTCAATAATTAATGAGTACCTTCTCTAACTAACAGCGGATCCATTCCTTGCATACCTCTCAAAAAATTCATTTCGCCTCGGTGTCCATTAAAATGGCCTAACATATGTAGGGAGATGGATTCATCGATTTGTTCTGTGCCATTTCGAGCTTTTACCTCTTTTGAAAGATCTTCATCAGTTAGTTGATCTAATAATTCAGCGGTAGAATCCCAAACAAGTTCTTGATATTTGATAAAGTTTTCCATACTAGTGATAGTAACTTTTTGTGCATCATCATCAGATTGACCGTTACCATTACCATCAAATGGTAAACCAGTTTTTTGGGCCCATTCTTCATTCCAGATAGGTTCAGTTTCTTTAATTCTCACATTAACAATCATGTCTTCAACTCTAGTTGTGTGCCATAGACACCATGCTATTGAATGACTGCCAAAATCAGGTACAAAGTGTATTTGTTCGTTCGTACCATTACAAGCATCTCGTAAAGCTCTGTGGACAAATGCAAGACTCCATTTTATATGTTCTATTCTACTCATTAAAACTCTCCTTAATATAAATCCATTCATTAGAGATTTTATCATATGGTTTTGATATTTTATCAATAAGCTTTCCCAAGTCGGTTAATGGTTCATCGCAAATGAAATTGCTACAATAATACCCTGTAATGTTATGATCTACTATAGTTTTCCCTGTATATAATGGGTTTTCCTGTAAATTCGGTAATTCAAATTGATTTATACCAGAAATTAAAAGATAAGGATGGAAAAATTGATTTAGATCTGATGCTAAACTTAAAATCTGAGTCGAGCGTTTTGAAAATTTTGGGTAAGAAATAATTAATTCATTAGGTTTTTGTTGTGTTGCATTAATATAAGAGAGCCAGTTGGTAAATGATAATGAAGATTTATCGATTAAATCAATAACAGATGTAATATTTAATTCAGATATTGTTTTATAAGATTCATTGTTGAACATTATTGAAAGTTTATTTAATACGATAGAAGACATTGAATGAGCTGATGGAATGACTCCATCATGCGAGTCTCTTGGCCTAAATATTAAATCCTTTTGAATATTCGAGGTGTCATAAAAACGACTAGATTCCTTATCCCAGAATAGTTCTATCATAGTTGCTGAGAGACTTCTTGCTTTTTCAATCCAAATATAGTCTAGAGTTATTGAATGAAGGGTAATGAGAGTATCTAATATATAGACATAATCTTCTAAATATCCATACGAATTCGAAAAATTGTCTGTATGAATTAAAAGATTATCTTTCATAAGATTAGTTAAAATATATTCTGTATTTTTAATTGCAATATCAAGATAACGTGTGCCGAGAAAAATCGATGCTTTTGCAAAACTTTTGGCCATCATAGCATTCCATGATGTTATGATTTTAGTATCTGTAGATGGCTTTACACGTTTATTTCTTTGCTGGTACAAAAGATACCTACATTCTTCTATAATACTTGAGAGATTTTCTGGCGCGATGTTAAGTTTAGTTGATAACTCATAATGGTCTTGTTGTATGTGTAAAATATTGGTACCTTCGAAATTTCCATTCTTTTGAACCCCATAATATTCACAAAATATTTTACTGTTATCTTTGCCTAATATTTTTTCTATTTCATCTAATTGCCAAGTGAAATATTTTCCCTCAACGCCCTCTGAATCAGCATCTTGGCTAGAATAAAATTCACATGAATCGCCTGTCATTTCTAATATTATATAATCTAAGGTTTCTTTAACTATTCTTAAGTATTGTGTGTTTTTTGTGATTTTATATGCATCAACATATACTGAAGATATTAGGGCATTGTCATATAACATTTTTTCAAAATGAGGTACAAGCCAAAATGCATCAGTGGAATATCTATGAAACCCACCACCAAGTTGATCGTAAATCCCCCCACAAGCCATACCATTCAGTGTCTGGAGAACCATATCTAAACAATCATGATTTTTTGTCGAATAAAAGATTTCTAGCAAATAATTCAAAATAGTTGGTTGAGGAAATTTAGGAGCTGCTCCAAAACCACCATAATTTTTGTCATAGTGATTTCGGATTTGAACTATAGACGTATCAATGACATTTTGAATATCTATTGAATTGAATTGGATATTATCGTTTTCAAAACTTATATGGTTGGTTAATTTGTCTGCCAGGGGTGCTATTTCATCATATTTATTATAAAAAGCATTTTTCATAGCTTCTAAGACTTGTTTAAAACTCGGCATGCCATGGCGTGGTTCAAATGGGAAATAGGTACCAGAAAAGAAAGGTTTTTTATCTGGTGTCAAGAACACAGTCATGGGCCATCCACCATGGCCATTTTGTGCTAATACAGCTTGCATATATATATTATCAATATCAGGTCTTTCTTCACGATCAACCTTAATATTAATAAAATATTTATTCATCAATTCGGCAGTTTCAATATCTTCAAAACTTTCCTTTTCCATAACATGGCACCAATGACACGAAGAATAACCTATACTGAGCAATATAGGCTTATTTTGACTTTTTGAGGCTTCTAAAGACTCCTCTCCCCATGGATACCAGTCGACAGGATTTTCAGAATGTTGTAATAAATAGGGACTTGTTTGATTTGCTAATCTATTTGGCATAACAATAAAACACTTTATACAAATATAATTTTCTAGTATTCTTAGTATATACTAGACTTATTTTTGAAACATTCATTTTTGAGGAATTGAATATATGAAATATGATGATTCGGCAAAATTAACGCATATGTCTCATTGCGCTGGTTGAGCTGCAAAATTCAGTCCAAGTGACTTGGAGCAAGTTTTGCTTCATATACCACAATCTAAACATTCATCCCTATTAGTAGGAATGGAAAATAACGATGATGCTGCTGTTTATAAATTGACAGAAGAAACAGCTATAGTTAAGTCTTTAGATTTTTTCCCTCCAATAGTAGACGATCCTTACTACTTTGGTTCAATTGCAGTAACAAATGCATTAAGTGATATCTATAGTATGGGCGCTACTCCACTTGTAGGTTTAAATATTGCATGTTTTCCTAAAACTATGTCTAAGGATATTATTGGCAAAATTCTCCTTGGCGGATATGAAAAAGCCAATGAAGCCGGTGTTGTAATTGCAGGAGGGCATACCATAGATGACCCTGAACCCAAATATGGTTTAGAAATAACAGGCATTATTAAACCTGGTAATGAAATCACTAATAATAATGCTAAGTCTGGGGATAAGTTAATTCTAACCAAGCCTCTTGGAACCGGAATTATTACGACTTCAATGAAAAATGGCAAACTAAAAAATGATAGTTCAGTGATATTAAATGCTATTAATGTAATGAATACTCTTAATAGGGATGCTTCCATAGTTATGACACAAACGGGAGTTAATAGTGCAACTGACATAACTGGTTTTGGATTGTTAGGCCATCTATATAACATGCTTAAATCAAGCAACAAATCTGCTAAGCTTATATATAATTCTATCCCTATAATAAAAGGAGCAATCGAGTTAGTTAAAGAAAATACTCCTGGTGGAACAGTAAGTAATAAACAATCACTTGAAGAACATATAATCTTTGATGAATCTATACATAATGATGAACAAATCTTATTATATGATGCCCAAACTTCAGGAGGATTACTTATAAGCGTTTCATCTAATAAAGCAGAACAACTGATTTTAGAAATGGTAAATTATAATATAGACGCTAAAATAATCGGTGAAGTAATAGATAAGGATACAAAATCTTCAAAGATAATTGTGGGTTAAAATGAAAAAAATACACGTTCAAATTGAAATTATAGATGAAATGATCAAACATTCAATAGAAGAAAACCCTAACGAATGCTGCGGACTAATCGGAATTAACTCCAATCAAGCACAAAATGTTTTTAAAATGACTAATATTGATAAAAGTCCATATCGATACAGAATGGATCCCAAAGAACTATTAGACACACTAACCGAAATCGAAACTGACAGTGGTAAATTATATGCTATTTACCACTCCCATACACATTCAGAAGCATATCCATCAGCAACTGACGTACGTATAGCAACATGGCCTGATGGTACATCTGTATGGCCTGAAGTCTACTACTTTCTTGTTACTCTACAAGATATTACTAATCCAAATGTTAGAGCATTTGAAATAAATGATGGGGAAATATCAGAAGTTGATATAATTAAGAAGTAGTTGCTAATTGAATTATTTTATTTGCTAATTCTTCTGTAGTTACAATCTGCTCTTCTTCTTTCCCTATATCTGCAGTTCTATATCCTTGTGCTAATACTGCATCAACAGCATCTTCGATCTTTCTCGCTTCCTCGGGAAGACCTAAAGAATACCTCAATAATAGTGCAACACTCAAAATTGTTGCAATTGGATTAGCTTTTCCTTGTCCTGCAATATCTGGAGCAGTGCCATGAATTGGTTCGTATAATCCTTTTGCTTTTATTGACCCATCTGCTGAAGGTATACCTGACAAGCTCGCAGAAGGCAGCATCCCGAGAGATCCAGCTAGGACTGAGCCTTCGTCAGATAATATGTCTCCAAAAGTATTTTCCATTACCATCACATCAAATTGACGAGGGTTTTGAATTAATTGCATAGTACAACTATCTACAAGTTGGTGTTCTAATTTTACGTCTGGGTATTCAGCACTAAGTTCAATAGCTATTTGACGCCATAATCTTGAACTTTCTAAAACATTTGCTTTATCAACAGAGGTTAATTTTTTATTTCGTCCTCTTGCTAACTCAAAACCTACTCGTAATATCCGCGTGATTTCCTTTTCAGTATATTTAAGTGTATCTACAGCTACTCTACCTCTTGAATTAGTCCATTGTTTTTTCGGTTTTCCAAAATATAGACCTCCAGTTAGTTCTCGAATCATTATCAAATCTATATCATCAACGAGTTCTGATTTTAAAGGTATAGAATCTTTCAAAAAAGAATATGATTTAACAGGTCTTATATTTGCGTAAACTCCAAGAGCTTTTCTAATAGCTAAAAGTCCATCTTCTGGTCTCACTTTTGCGGTGGGATCGTCCCATTTTGGCCCACCAACTGCTCCAAACAAGATAGCATCAGCTTTGCTACTTTTTTCCGCAGTTTCTGGTTTTAGGGCCACACCATAACTATCTATTGCAGCACCACCAATTATATCCTGTTCAAAGTTAAATGTATGACCGGATTTCTTTGATATTGCATCAAGTAATTTGACACCTTGTTCGACGACTTCTGGGCCAATTCCATCGCCAGGTAATACCATAACATCGAATTTCACGTAGTTCTCCTTTAAAATAATTATAGAAATTTGTATGTAAATTTATACCGTATATTGTAGATTAATGCTAGTGGAATATTCGCCTTCAAAATCGTTACACTGCAGCATTATATATACTTGTTCATCTTTATTAAAATCATAATTTACCATCTCCGTAGAAACTATAGGTATACTGTCTTTTACAATCATTCCTTTTTCATCAGTATTATGAATAACATTTAAGATACACAATGGGGGAATCATATCGGTATGATTTTTAAAACCTTCAAGGTAGATTTTACTTGGATTGATAATATTTGCTTCTTTACTTATTAATTTAATATCTTTTACATAGAAACCTTTATTATTAACCGAATCATCTGTAACATATTCAAACCTGATAAGGAGATTGTCCATAATAGGCAAATTACCAATTAATACTTCTTCATTAATCCAATCATTTACTTTGTTGGTGTAATGAGAACCCAAACCATAAAAACTAGAACTTTGAGAATTCATTGCAGGAGTAGATAATATCTCCCATGAACTTCCTCCGTCTTTAGATATTTCAAGATAAACAAGATCAAATCGATCTTCAATTTCAAAATAGGTATCAAAAGACAAAGAATAATTATTCAGGTCATTAATTGCGAACTCAAAAGTTATCATATTATCAATAAGATCACCGTTGCCACTCCACCATATTTCATTATTGTTATTTATTATTTCATTACTCATTTGTATAGAAATATTTTGTGGATCTAAGACTTTATAAAATTGTAACGATAAAGGCAACATTTCTATTACTTGAGACTCTGTAAGATCATTTACAGTTGTGGTATTAATAAAATCATCATAAAAATGACACTTTTCTATAAGACAATTTAATATAGCCAAACCCCATTCTTTTAATAAGTCTTCGCTATTATTCTGATAATGATGATTTGTTTTTAAATAATGAATAATACCTTCGATCGATTCATTTGGGTACTGTAGTAATTCATATAAATTTAATGTATCAAATCTATCTTGAAGATATATGAAAAACAAAGTGAAATAACCATACTGCTGCAAACTTGGATTATTCAAATTTGACAATGATATTGGTCTAGAAAAAATATTAGAATCTAATTCTTTTTGCAAACCTACAGAATGAGTAATTAATTCAGCAGTGCCTTCTTTTATCCATGAATTAGAATAGGAATTAATTTGGGATTGATATAAATGAGTTAATTCATGGGTAAGCGTAGATAAGAAGGATTGTTCTCCATTTTTGATTTGATCAATGTCAATGAAAATTATATCGACTTCATTGCTTCCGTAGTGTACATCAATTGGATAGTTGTTAGAATGAGAATAATAACCAGCTATTCCTGGATTTAAATTTGTTATGACTACATAAGTATATGAATTCATAGCAGTTTTATTAAAAACATTACTTATAAAAGGTTGTATATCTGTGTTAAATTTTTGAATCCATTGATCTAAAGATTCTGTATTTACATCTTTAACATACTGATTTTCAATATACCAACAATAACGACTATCTCTTAGGTCCTTAGAAATAACTTGTTTTGCAATGATTGGTCGTACTATATATTCATTAATATCAATAACTAAAAATTTTTCGTTGTTTTTAATTTCACATTTCTTATTAGGAATTAAAAATTCTGAACCTGGGCGGTTGATTTGAATATTATTTATTCTATTTATTAAGTTATTTAAATCTAAGCTACTGGGTTGGATTTTAGTTATATTATTAATCGATCTAAATTCTTGGTTTATAAGATACTCAGGAACCCCCCAAGGTTGAACCAATAATGGATATTCCTGAACAGGTTTTTTTATCTCTAGTGATTCAATGGTTGGAACAGAAATGATATTGGATACAGGGGAAGGAGTAGAAATAATATTAGCTGTAGGAAAAAGAATAGACGTATCATCTTTTAAAGTATTTTCAGTAAGAATGTTTTTTTGAATACTTTGAGTAGGAATAGGATTAGAAACATTAGTATCCTCGGAAATGTTTATTTCAGATGTATTGCAAGATATGAGAAATAGTAAAGCGAATATTATATAATTATTTATTAATCGAATTTCCATTATACTCATTCATTGCTACATCAAAGCCATTAGATAATATACTGTAAATCACTCGTGGTATTGAATTAATTACTTCTTCAATTATTTCCTGTTCTTCAGTTCTAAATTTACCTAACACATAATTAATCGTATTTTCATTTCGATCTTGACTAATCCCAATGCGTATTCTTGCAAATTCATTAGTACCTAGTTCACTAATAATAGATTTGATACCGTTATGACCTCCAGCACTACCATTTTTCCTAAGTCGTATTTTGCCAACTGGTAAGTCTAAATCGTCATATATAACCAGAAATTGAATGTTCTTTCCAAGTTTAGAATGGAATTGTTTTAATGATTTACCACTATTATTCATAAAAGTAGTCGGTTTAATTAAATATATTTCTGTTTCTTGGAAATGAAATGAATCCCATTCAGCTGAATTAGAACTCTTTTTAAGGTTTAATTCGAATTCTTTTGATAATTTATCAATAACATCGAATCCTATATTATGACGGGTGCGATTATATTTTTGTCCAGGGTTACCTAAGCCAACAATAAGCATTTTATTATTTTCAGAATTTACTGGGTTTTTACGAAATAATTTATTAAAAAACATATTAAAGCATCTCTAATAATTCTTGTTCGGTAATAATTTTAACATCTAATTCTTTTGCTTTAACCAATTTAGAACCGGGATCTTCACCCGTAATCAGGTAATTAGTAACACTGGAAACATTGTTAGTTACTTTCCCGCCATTACTATTTATTATTGATTCAAAATCAGATCTAGTATGATTGGCCAATCTTCCTGTAATAACAAAAGTTAATCCCAATAAACTATTTGATTGCTTTTCAATGTTATTAGAATCTGTATTTAGTCCTAGACGATTAAAGCGTGTTATCTGATATCTATTATTTTGATTAGAAAAATAACTACAAATGCTTAATGCGATTTTTTCACCAATACCAGGAAATGTAGTAAGTTCTGATTCTTTCATTTCAAAGAGATCAAATATATTATTAATATTGCGAGATAATATACTGGATACTTCAGAGCCCACAAATTTAATTCCTAAGGCTGATATTAAAGAATAAAGAGGTCTTTGTTTAGAGTCTTGAATAGATGCTAATAAATTATTTGTTGAAATTTGCTTGAATCCTTCGAGAGCTATTACCTGATCAAACGTTAATTCATATAAATCAGCAGGAGTATTTAACAAATTTGATCTTATTAAGGATCGTATGGTTTCTTCACCTAGGCCTCTAATATCCATACAATTTTTACTTACAAAATGAATTATATGGTTTTCAAATTGATCAGGACACTCTGAATTTATACAGTAATAATTAACATCATCTGAATACTTATATATTTGAGAGGTACATGCAGGGCATTTTGTAGGCATTGTAAAAATCTGTTCATTTCCTGTTCTTCTTTCCAAAACTGGACCCAATATTTGGGGTATCACATGACCTGAACGACGTATATATACAAAGTCATTAACACGAATATCTTTTTTAAGTATGTCATCATAATTATGCAATGTAGCATTTTTAACAGTTACTCCACCAATAGTTATAGGTTCTAATTCAGCAAAAGGATTCAAACTGCCAGTTCGGCCAACATTTATACCTATTTGAATTAATTTTGTTATTTCTGTTTTTGCAGGGTACTTGTAAGCTATTGCCCAACGCGGTTCTCTAGCAACCGATCCTAATATACTTTGTTTTTGATAAGAATTTACCTTAATTACAATACCATCAGTATCGTAATTAAGGGAATTTCGCATCTCTGTCCAATAAGCATAATAATCAGAAATCTCCATAACTGAGGTTACAACTTTTCGATGTTCGTTAATGCTAAATCCTTGAGTTTTTAACCAATCTAATGTTTCGCTATGAGTTTGATATTCATGAATTCCATTATTAGTGGCAATCGCATAGATAAAAATATCGAGAGGGCGATTTGCTGTTATTTCTGGGTCCAGTTGCCTCAGAGAACCTGAAGCAGTATTTCTAGGATTTGAATATGGTTGTAATCCTTGTGATTCTCTTTCTTTATTAAAGTTATGAAACTGATCTAAAGGGCAATAAACTTCTCCTCGAATATCAATCAGAGAATTATTATTAGATTTAATATTGTCCGGTACATTTTTTAGAGTTTTTATATTATTAGTTATATTCTCACCAATAATACCATTACCTCTTGTAGATCCAGTAGTTAACAAACCATTTTCATATATTAT
>VFGE01000038.1 GCA_009392515.1 SAR202 cluster bacterium
ACCGGAACAATACACACTCTTACAGGTGGCAAAATTTCGAGACTTATAAAATCTGGTGAAATAACGGGGAAAAAGAACGAAATTACCATCATTCATACTTTTGGAGAATTTAAATTCGAGAGAATAATTGTTTGCGGATTAGGAAAACAAGAAAAATTTAACTATGACTCTATTCGTCAAGTTATGGCAATTGCTATGCGGCAATTACGAAAGATCAAGATAAGTAAAGTAGCTACAATTTGTCACGGAGCTGGTATTGCAGGATTAGATCCTAAATTATGTGCCGGAGCTATTACTGAAGGAACACTGTTAGGAACTTATCAATTTTCTAAATATAAATCCTCATCAATTACTGAAACAATTGAAGATTTACAAATAATTGAAAATGACGATCAAAAAGTTCAACTTATTGAAGATGGTATTAATGATGGCTTAATATTAGCAGAATCTGCCATCATTGCTAGAGATTTAGGAAATGAGCCCGGCAATATTCTTCCTCCAAGAGAGCTTGCTGATAGAGCTAAGGGTTTTTCAAGTGAGATTAGTTTAGATTGTACGATTCTTGATAAATCAGAAATTCAAAAATTAGGTATGGGGGGTATCTTAGGGGTATCTGCAGGAAGCCATGAAGAGCCAAGATTGATAGTAATGGAACATGTTGGTGATCCTAGCTCAGCCGAAAAAATCGCACTATGTGGTAAGGGTATAACTTTTGATACGGGAGGTATTTCTCTAAAGCCCCCACTAAATATGGGAGCTATGAAAGGAGATATGGCGGGTGCAGCAGCAGTAATTGGTGCAATGATTGCTATTAAAAAATTGAATCTTCCTATAAATGTTTTAGGAGTTGTCGCTTCTGCAGAAAATATGCCTGGAGGTGGTGCTATGCGTCCTGGAGATATTATTACCATGATGAATGGAAAACATGTTGAAGTTGATAATACCGATGCTGAAGGACGGTTAGTTTTAGGAGACGCTATTGAATACTCCATACAGCAAGGATGCACATCAATAATTGACGTTGCAACATTAACTGGTGCAGCTGTGGTTGCTTTAGGAAATGATTCTGCTGCAGTAATGGGTAATAACCAGGAGCTTATTGATCAACTAATAGCTACTTCTATAATTACTGGTGAACAATATTGGCAACTCCCGATATTTGATAATTATAGAACTCAATTAGATAGTATATATGCAGATATGAAAAATACAGGTGGTCAACCAGCAGGTAGTATTACTGCTGGGAAATTTATTCAAGAATTTGTGGGAGATACACCGTGGATTCATTTGGACATAGCAGGTATGGCAAGATTAGCATCAACAAAAGATTATAAAGTTGCTGGACACACAGGTTTCGGGGTTAGGTCTTTAGTAAGTTTAATTGCCACACTATCTAGATAACATAGGTATTTAATTGAATATATATATTGAAACACATGGATGTAAATTAAACCAAGCAGATACACAAAATATTTCAAACGAATTTTTGCGTAAGGGATTCTATCTGACTGATAATATTATAGATGCAGATGCATGTATTATTAATACTTGCACCGTAACACATATTGCAGATAGAAAGGCTCGTAATGCTTTGAGAAAAGCTAAAAGTAATAATCCTAATTGTTTAATTATAGCAACTGGATGTTATGCGGAATGGGCCCATGAAAAATTAAATAATATGCCTGAAATAGATTTGGTTTTGGGTAATTCCTCAAAAAGTGATTTAGTAGAAAATGTTATTAATTTACTAGATCAAAATAACAACGAAGTAAATACTTTTTCTCTGTCTACTATCGGTCAAATCCATAGGACAAGGGCGATGCTGAAAATTCAAGAGGGGTGTGATCAAATTTGTGCTTATTGTATTGTTCCGACAGTTCGTGGGAGAGAGAGAAGTGTGAGTTTAATCGATCTTATAAATAAAATAAATCAGCTTTCATTAGAAGGTTACAAGGAAGTGGTACTAACTGGAACTCAATTAGGCACTTATGGTTTTGAGTTTACTAATATTAACCTTCCTATATTGATTAAGTCCATTTTGAGAGAAACTTCAATGGAGAGAATTCGACTTTCATCAGTTCAACCACAGGAATTTTCTGTAGACTTATTAAGTTTGTGGGAAAATGAACGATTGTGTCCGCATTTTCATATTCCTTTACAAAGCGGTGATGATTATATACTTAAAAAAATGAGAAGACGTTATACTTCGGAAGAATTTTTAAAGTCATTGGAATTTGTAAGAGAAACAATACCAAGTGCATCAATAACTACTGATATTATTGTTGGTTTTCCTGAAGAAAACGAAGATATGTTTCGAAATACAATTCTAACTTGCAATGATGCTATGTTTTCAAAAATTCATATTTTCCCTTATTCCAGAAGACCTAGAACATCTGCGTATTACTCAGATAGTTTCGTGGATAATAAAGTAATAAAAGAGAGGTCAAAACGCCTTGAAACACTTTCTAGGCAGTATCAACAACAATATCTTAATGAGTTAGTAGGGACCTCTCTTAAAGTTTTATGGGAAAATGCTAAAGTTATGAATTCTGAATTGTATTGGACGGGTCTTTCAGACACCTATTCCAGAGTTTATACTAAATCTGAACAACTACTTCAAAACTCTATCTCTTACATTAATATAGATCGTGTAGAATCTGATTATCTTATTGGAACTGTTTAGTTATTAGTTCCAAATTGGATAGGCCTAAATAAAGTAGACCCTTTTCTTGTTTCAATATACCCGGATTTTGGATCAACACCGTGAGAAAAAACAATTAACCAACCTTCTTCTTCGGCTTTAGTTATTAATGACTCTTTGCCATATAATGTTTCTTCAGGGAATCGGTCTATTGATGAAATTAATCCTTGGTCAAGATGCATATGAGTTGGAATTAAATCGCCAAGATATGCAATTTTTTCACCACCATAATTAATTAGAACTACCTGGTGTCCACTGCTGTGGCCTCCTGTAACCTTGACTGATATGCCTGGAACTACATTTTGATCCCCATCTAGAAATTCTATTTGATTTCTTTCTTCTAAAGGCAAGAAATCATCTTGATGGTAGTAATGTTTTGTTCGTTCATTAGGAGAAATAGCTTCTTCCCAAGCATTCCTTTGAACATAATATTTAGCATAAGGGAAAGTAGGTACAGCTTCACCTGATCTATCAATTCGAGTGCTGCCGCCAGAGTGGTCAAAGTGTAAACTTGTTAATATAACTGTTGATACATCTTTAGGGTTTATTCCGCGTGATTTCAGTTCTCTATTTAAACGACTAGCGCCAAGGCCATAACTACTTTTAACTGGCTCAGGTTCTTTTGTGCCTATGCCAGTATCGATAAGAATACATTCTTTTCCATTTTGTATAAGTAGACAGTTTAATCCTAAACTTACCCGGTTTTTTCGATCGACTGCGGTCATTTGATCCCATCTAGATTTAGGTAGTTGTCCGAATATAACTCCACCATCTTCCTTATAAGTTCCGTCACTAATAATTGAAACCTGAGTTACACAAGACCTCATTGCAATCTCCTTTCCAAACCTAAGGTAATTGTTAAAATTTTTAACAAAAGACCTTGATATTTAGCAAGTTACAAACCATTAAAACTTGCTAGAAAAACATTTAATTTACATGATAAAATCTACAAACAAAATGTAATTCCTGAGAGGTTATCATGCTGTAAAATAATGATCAAGTTATTAGATACAGTTTTGGTAAAGTTTCTTTTTTGGTTCGATTAAACAGAAATAATTTATTAGTTTTGTTATTTTTTCTTTACCTTGAATAGGATAAAATTATACCTTCATTTTAGAATATATATAGAAAACAAAGGAATAAAAATGGGAATCAATTTACCTCGAGAGAGATATATAAATTCAGATAATATAAACATACATATTGTAGAATGGGGAGATCCTAAAAACCAACCTTTAATTTTGTTACACCATGTTAGTAGTCAGGCTAGAACTTGGGATAGTTTTGCATCGTCTATGAGTGATAATTTTTATGTTATAGCAATAGATATGCGAGGCCATGGCGATAGTGATTGGGCTAATGAAGGAGAATACACTACAGAACATTATGCTTATGATGTTGAACAGATAGCAAATAATATGGGTTTAAAAAACATAATAGTTCTTGGAGGTTCATTAGGTGGCAGAGTAGGGTTGGTTTTTGCTGCAAAAAATCCTTCTTTGGTTCATTCAGTAATTATGGAAGATGTAGGTGCAGTAAGGCCTGCTACAATAGCACAAGGTTTTGCTGATCGTATAGCCTCAGGAGATCCTGAATTTGCAAATTTAGATGAGTGTGCGAATTCTTTAAAAGGTAACAATACTTTAGCTCCATACTCTGTTTTTCAACATCAAGCAAAATACTTAACGAAACTTAATGAGCAAGGCAAATACATATACAAACGAGATCCAAATATACAAAAAGACTTTGTTCCTTTAGATCTTTGGGAGTATGTAAAAATTTTACAAGCACCTTTATTATTATTGATCGGTGATCAAAGTTCTATTGTTGGAGAAGATCAACAAAATATTTTCAAAGAGTTGTTACCTAATATTGTTATAAAAGTTGTGAAAAATGCAGGCCATATTATTGTACATGATAACTTTGACGCTTTTACGAGTGAGGTAGTAGAATTTATAAAAAGTATTTAAAAAATGGTATTGGTTATGGAGATAGTTTTAAGCATGTTTAGATTTATTATTATTTACTGGGTTCTTGGAAAAATATTTCAGTACCTATTTGGAAGAATGGGCAAATCTGGTTATAGTAGCAATTATAATAGGTCAAGAACAGGATTTGGATTTGCGCCAAAAGACCCTTATAAAGTATTAAATATTTCTCCATTTTCGAATGATTCAGAAGTTGAAACTGCTTATAAAAAACTTGTAGTACAATTTCATCCTGACAAAACCTTAAATATGGGGCCAGATTTAAGGAAACTATCTGAAGATAAAATGAAAGAAATTAATGCAGCCTATGACGATATAAAAAAACAAAGGAAGAAGTACAATGCCAAATTCTAATTATGATGAGTTAACCGTCGCAGATCTTAAGGTTTTTTCAAAAATAACGGGTATAGATATTACTGAGGACCGAATAGAAAATACAATTAAAGATGTTAATAGAATAAATCAGAATTTTTCCGAAGTAGATATTTCTAGCTTGGGGAATATTGATCCTGCATTTACTTTAAAGTTGTAATTTATTAGGGTTAAAATTAATCATAGAGATTGAAAATTGTTACCAGTATCAGATCCAGATTTAATTGTTCGAAAAACAGCTTATGTTAATATAGCATTCGTAGCGATTTGTTCAATAGTTTTCTTATATGAATTGTTAATTGGTACTATGGGTAAATTTGTATTGTTTTATCAATATGGATTGTTACCTTCTGAAATCGTTACAGGAAATAGCTTGCAAATATTAGATACAGGTATAGCCTCATATAAAATAGAAACACCTTTTTCTGATTTAATTACATTTATAACTTCTATGTTTCTTCATGGCGACTTTGTCCATTTTGCTTCTAACATGGTTTATCTTTGGGTATTTGGAGATAACATAGAAGATAGATTTGGTCATGTTGGCTATGTAGTTTTTTATATTACTGCAGGGATATTTGCTTCAGTTTGCCACTTATTAACTGATTTGGCCTCACAAAACCCAACAGTTGGAGCTAGTGGTGCAATAGCTGGTGTATTAGGTGCATATTTTGTATTCTATCCCAATAGCAGGATTAATACACTTGTTTTTACTTTTTTTATCACTGTAATACAAATAAAAGCTCTATGGTTATTAGGATTTTGGATGCTTTTACAATTTTTTCAGACTGCTATTGGTAGTTCAGGTGTTGCATATTGGGCCCATATAGGTGGATTCATCTTTGGTGTATTAATAGCTTATTTATTAAAGAATTTTAAAATTAAATTCAGATCAAAATCTTGAAATGATGAAGGAGAATTGAATGAACGACACAGAAAAAAGACTAAAATTTCGAGAGATAATGAAAAGGGAGCAAATTACACGACCAGCTTCAATTCATGACTCCATTTCAGCGAATATAGCAGATCATTATCAATTCGAATTAGGAATGTTTGCAGGCTCTATTGCGTCTGCGACAGTTTTGGGAGCTCCTGATTATATTTTGTTAACTATGGATGAATTTGCTGACCAAATACGAAAAATCACAAGATATTCTAAATTAGCTGTTCTCGCTGATGCTGATCATGGTTATGGAAATGCAATGAATATTTCTAGAACTACTGAAGAGCTTGAAAATGCCGGTATTTCTGCATTTACTATAGAAGATACCCAATTACCTCTACCTTATGATGCTTCAAATAGTAATAAATTAATTGATTCTAATGAAATGGTAGGCAAGATAAAAGCTGCATTAAGTACAAGGCAGGATAGTACTATGTCCATTATTGCAAGGACTAGTGCAATAAATTTTGTAGGCATAGATGAAGCAATCAAAAGGGTAAAGAAATATTCCCAATTAGGTATAGATGGGATATTTCTTACTGGTGTTGATTCTGTGGATACTTTAGCTGCAATTTCTTCTGTCACTAACCAACCATTAATATTGGGTAGCGCTCCTTCTTTTGAAAAAGTTTCAGAAGAGGATTTGGCTAAAAAATATAATGTAAGAATAATTTTAGCTGGCCATGCGCATTTTTATGCAGCTATGAAATCACTTTATGATAGCTATGGTAAACAGGCCAATGGCCAATACACTGAGATTGAAGTTTTAGACCAAGATAAGATTGATTTATTTACTAGAAAACAGTATTACGACACGATTACTAAAGAACTAATGTAATATATATGTGGAATAGAATTCAAACTCCATAATTTTATTGACATATTAAGTATAAAAAATTAGTCTTAAGATTAGCTTTTAAATTGAAATTTTATTTGTTAAGGTTTTAAAATGCGTGGATATATTATAAAAAGATTATTACTTGGTATACCTACAATATTGGGAGCAATGCTACTAATATTTACAATTATGCGGGTAATTCCAGGTGATGTTGCAGTTCTTATTGCTGTGGGTGGTAGTGAAGGTGAAGAAGTTGTTGCCGAGGAAAAAGTAGAAAAAATACGAGTTCAGTTAGGTTTAGATAGACCTGTTTATGAACAATTTGGTGAATGGGTATGGCAGGTCGCAACATGGGATTTGGGAGACAGTTTTATTTTACGGCAGCCTGTTACAGAGATGTTGGCGCGCAAATTACCCATGACATTGCAGCTAGGTCTTATGGCCTTATTGCTCTCATGGATTATCGCTATTCCTATTGGTATTTTAAGTGCAGTTAAGCAAGATACTCCATTGGATTATATCCCGAGATTCATAAGTATTATAGGTTTAGCTATCCCAAATTTTTGGTTGGGTATTTTAATTTTAACATTTGCCGCAGCTTGGTTTAATTGGTTTCCTCCAATAATTTATCAAACCCCCTGGGACGATCCAGTAGTAAATATGACGCAATTATTTTTTCCTTGTTTGGTATTAGGAGCTTCACAGGCTGCTATTCAAGTTAGAATGATGCGAACAACAATGCTAGAGGTACTTCGTGAAGATTATATCCGAACAGCTAATGCTAAAGGTTTAAAGAAAATTAGTGTTCTTTGGCGTCATGCTATGAAAAATGCCTTAATACCAGTAGTTACAATTTCAGGCAGTCAATTAGCTAATTTGATTGGTGGAGCATTGGTAACAGAAACGGTATTTAATTTGCCAGGAATTGGTGCTGCAACAGTAGACGCAGTAAGACTAAGAGATTATCCAGTAATACAAAATTTTGTGTTAATTATTACTACGGGACATGTCGTGGTAAATTTATTCATAGATCTCCTATACGGCTGGCTTAATCCAAGGATACGTTATTCATAAAGTATAAGAATATTAGGTTTATATATGTCGATAAATGCAAAAACATCAGAACAAGAAATCGGAATCGAGTTTAAGGTTTCAAAATTTAAATTGTGGAGACAAGGCTTTATAAGGTTTTGTAAAAATAAGCCTTTTGGGGCAGTTGGTGGATTTATAGTGTTTGCAGTGGTTGTAATTGCAGGCATTTCATATATAGAAGAATTGATAAACGATTGGTTTATTGATCCAAGTAAGGGAGAAGAATATTTCAAAATAATTTCACTCCATGATCCTCTCTATATGAATATTTTTCAAAAATTTGATGCTCCATCTTGGAAATATTGGTTAGGTACAGATGAGTTTGGAAGAGATTTGCTAAGCATGACAATAGCAGGCTCTCAGATTTCAGTTTATGTAGGTTTTGTTTCTGTTGTTATCGGTACAGGTATAGGTGCCTTTTGGGGTTTAATTAGTGCATATTTAGGTGGTTGGTTTGATTTAATCAGCCAACGTTTTGTTGATATAATGCAAAGTATCCCAACTCTAGCTTTTGCTTTGGTTATAATTGCATCTTTTGGTTCTAGTTTAAACAATGTGGTTTTAGCTATCAGTATTGGTTTAATTGGTGGCTCAGTTAGAGTGGTAAGAGCTCAAGCTTTATCAATTAGAAATACAACATATATTGAATCTGCGTATTCAATAGGCGCCAGTTGGGCTAGAATAGTATTTAGGCATATAATGCCCAACTGTATAGCCCCTTATTTAATTATTGCTACAGGTTCATTGGCAGCTGCAATATTGTCGGAAGCATCTTTGAGCTTTTTAGGAGTTGGTGTTCCACCTCCAGATCCTTCTTGGGGGCGAATGTTGGCGGGACAGGGTAGGCATTATTTAACTGTTTATCCTTGGTTATCATTTGTTCCAGGATTAGTAATGACAGTAGTTGTTCTGGCATTTAATATGTTTGGTGATGCTTTAAGAGATATTTTAGATCCACGACTCAGAGGATCTGAGAGACGATAATAGATAATCACTTTTATAGCTAATGTTTGAAAAATGGAGTTGATATGGAAGTCAAAGTTTTTTTTAGACAGGGTTGATTTACTTGCGGTAGGACGAAAGAGTATCTTTCGCAAAACAATATTGATTACATTCCTATGGATGTGGCAAAAGATCCACAAGCTTTAAAAGAATTAGACGATTTGGGGTTAAAGGTTATACCTGTTACAACTATTACTTTAGCTCCTGGTACTAAATCTTTTGGAGATAAAGTAATAATAGGATTTGATCGCGCTTCTTTATCTGAAGCTTTAAATTTAGGAGAAGTAAGTATAACTGATTCTGATGCTGAGTGGATGTTAGGCAAATTCATGAAAGTACTATCTGCGGCTAGAAGAGCAACATTGCAAATTCCAGACGATTCTATTGATTGGGTTTCTCCTGAACGTGATAGAACACTTAGACAATTCACCTTTCACCTTTTTGATAGACCTTATATGATGATTTCTGCATATGAACAAGGTGAATATAAAGCAGAGGACCGTCAAAGGTATATAACTGATGCTTTAAAGACTCAAGATGTACGATCTATAGTTGAATTTGGGGAGTCGGTAATTAATAGAATTGAGAAATTTTTCGAAAATATTCAATTAGAAGTCCTTAAAACTCCAGTAAAAACTTACATGGGAACTATGCCTTTAAATCAGTTAATGGATTTGGGGTTAGGGCACTCTGTACATCACTTGAAACAATTATATTTTTACATGAGCAAACTCGATATCGTACCTGACAACCCACTTACCGAAGAAGACTTTGATGGAATTTCAGTTCCTTCCGAGTTATTCTAAGTTCAAATTTTTCTTTATCGATTGTGCTAACAATGGATATTTACAGATAAATCCTGTTTGAAATAGTTTAGAAGGGTTTATTTTTCGGCTATATAGAACCTCTGCAGACACTCCTCCTAAAATTATTTTTATGGCTAATTTGTATAAGTTACCTAAAAAAGGAATCCAGGTAGTATTCGGTCTATGTAAATGTTTAGAAAGAGTACTCACAAATTCTTTTTGTCTTACAGGATTTTGAGTGGTTACATTAAATGTACCAGTGTGTTTATTTTCTATGAAGAAAGCAATGCAATTGTATATATCTTCAATATCCATCCAAGACCACCACTGGTTACCGGTTCCAAATTTTCCTAAAACACCAAATCGAGAAGGCAAGAGCAATCTTTTTAACCCGCCACCATCCTTTCCTAAAACAATACCAGCTCTAAGGATTACGTTTCGAATATTATTAGGCAAATTTTCAGTAATTGAATTTTCTGACTCTAATACAAGATCAGCTAACCATTCATTACTAATTTCAGAATTTTCATCTAGCTCCTTTTCTCCTGAATCAGGATAGCAACCAATGCCACTGATCATACCTATAAATGTATTGATTTTATGATCAGACAGAGATAGAGAGTTAATTAAATTGCGAGTTCCTAAAACTCTACTCTCGTATATTTTATTTTTTTTGGACTTAGTCCATCGTCCAATTATCGGGGGCCCGACCAAAGGTTCTCCAGCTAAGTGAATAAGAATTTCTGAGCTTTCTAAACCTTTCAATTCAAATTCGGGATCTTTTGGGTTCCAGGGAATGTAATCAACCTTAGGTATTGGGTTTTTAATATGATTTGGATTTCTTGTAAGAATTACAACTTGATGATTATTTTCGACGAATTTAGTAGTTAAAAAATTTCCTATGAATCCTGTTCCGCCTGTTAATGCAATATGCATATTCATCCCCTAATCTTTACAGAAAAAGTGATTTAATGTAGATTATAAATCACTAATGTTTAATTATATGTTATAATAATTCTACATTGTATTGGATAATTTAATCAAGCTGAATGTCTGAGGTGCATGTGACATCCCTATCAAATAGTGTCAAAAATAATGAATATAATTTGTCTCGCTATATTACCCTAGCTGTTGAAGGTGAGATTGATCAGGTAAGCGAACTTGTTGATTCTTATATTAATGATGGCAAAAGTGTTAAAGACGTTTTGTTGAAGATGTTTATGCCTTCATTAGTTAATATTGGTGATTTATGGAAGAAAGGGTTGTTAAATATAGCAGAGGAGCATTTAGCTGTAACTGTTACCCTCTCTCAAATTGAGAGATTAACACAATCGCTAGTTCCAAATGGAGAAATTATTGGAACTGCTGCTATATGCACGCCAGTTGGGGAGAAACATTTTATAGGTCCTAAGGTTGTTTCTGAATTAATGAGACTTTCAGGTTGGAATGTGCACTTTCTGGGTACAGAAATGCCCCCAGAGGATCTCATACAATTTCTTGGAGAAAAAGAAATTGATTTATTAGTATTATCAATAACTTTGGAAGAAAACCTACCTGCTGTTTTAGAAATAGTCAAAGCGGTAAAATCAATGGATAAATCTGTAGTAACTATGCTTGGTGGCTCCGGAGTTGATAATATAGATGAAAACTTAATAAGCGATGTGGATATAATATCATCTGATGTTTCAAGCGCTATAATCGAAGCTTCACGCTTGGTTTCATCAACTACTTTAAACGGTAATTTAGAAGACTATCTTTCTTTTATTGGTGAGAAAGTCAAAAGAACGAGAATATTAAAGGGCTGGAATCAGCAAAAACTTGCTGACGAATCTGGTCTCGACAGAACTTATATAAGTTCTGTCGAAAATGGGAAACAAAATCTAACATTAGGTGTGCTTTTGCGAATTGGCAATGCATTTGGTATAGATATACAAACGTTAATAAATCGTGAATAAGATTGTTATAATTTAAAGTTAATTTTTAGTGAAATTAGAAATGAGGATTTGTAGTGTCTAATAATGAAATAATTGTTGCTAACAATGTCTACAAAACTTATCAATCCAAAGATGTAAAAGTCGAGGCGCTTAAAGGTGTTTCGTTATCCGTTAATCAAGGTGAAATCGTTACCATTATGGGGCCTAGTGGTTGTGGCAAAACTACATTGTTAAATTGTCTTTCTGGACTTGATGAAATAGATTCAGGAGAAATTATCATAAGAGACTCAGATATAACTCAGATGTCGGATAACCAGCTGACAAATTTCAGGGGCAAAAATATGGGGTTTGTATTTCAAGCATATAATTTATTACCAGTGTTAACTGCGCGTGAAAATGTCGAATTACCTTTAGTATTAGCTGGCACTTCACAGAGTAAGTCCAAAAATATAGCCGAAGATCGCCTTGATTTAGTTGGACTTGCCGATCGATATACTCATTTACCTACTGAATTATCTGGAGGAGAACAACAAAGAGTTGCAATAGCTAGGGCATTTGCAAACGATCCTGCCATCATATGGGCTGATGAATTGACAGGTAATTTAGATTCTAAGACACAAGATGAAGTAATAGATTTAATAAGAAAAATGAACAAAGAAAACAATCAGACTTTTATTATTGTTACTCACTCTGATGAGGTTGGTTCTATTGGCCATAGAACTATACGTATGAGAGATGGATTAATTGAAGATGATGGAAAATAGAGACTTATAAATGGAAGAGTTATTTGGCGTAGATATAGACATATTAGCTGGTGTATCAACTAGTATAATGATAGTAGCTGTATTAATAGTTGCTGTGCTGGGATTCAGGAATAAGTTACTAGTAAAAATGGCAATTAGGAATATTCCACGTAGACCAGCTCAATCAGTAGTTATCATGTTTGGTCTAACTTTAAGTACAGCAATAATTTGTGCGGCTTTAAGTATAGGTGATACCGTTACAACTTCAATTCGGTACGCTGTTCTTCAAGGGTTGGGTAATTCAGATATATACATAACTTCAACGCAATCATCTGTTTTTGGGGACAATTACCTTGATAAAGAAGATTTCAATACAATCAAGTCTAAGACAATTCAATACGATGAAATTGATGGTTTTGCCCCATTTATTCGCGAAGATTTTTCTGTATATCTTCCTGCAACAGAAAAAACAAATTCACAAACATTAATTCTTGGACTGGATAAAGAATACTTAAGTGGATTTGGGGATATTAATCTACCTGATGGAAACACTTATTCTCTAGCTCAATTAGGTGAAGGAGAAGTTGTCATATCTGGTGCTCTTTCCTCAAAAATAGATGCTGAAGTTGGTGACATATTAAATATAGTAACACCTACAGGTAAATATCCTTTTGTGATAACTGTAGTTGCTGCAAGAGGAAATCTTGCTGCATCTGATCCAAGAGTCCTTATGAACATATCAGAGCTCCAAACAATACTCAATAGACCCGATCAATTTAATAATATCGCAATTTCTACGACTGGTACTCAAGACGAGGGTATTCAAAGATCAAAGGAATTGAGTGAAAAATTGTATTTAGCTTTTTCAAATAAAGAGATGGCTGCTGATATATTTAATATTCTTTCAACAACTGAAGTAACTGACTCTCTGAGCAAATATATTTTGGATAATGAAAATTTACCTCAGAATATAAAAGATGATATTGATAGTTTAACTACGGAACTAGATTCAGGCACAATGAGTGATGAATTTATAAAATTAATGGGGGATCAAACAAATCGTGGGGTAGTTTTAGGTGCGTTAGAAGATGCAAAACTAACTAATGAAATACAGTCTGTTGGGCCATTATTATACACATTTCAAGATTATAATGTAGATCCTATTAAATATAGATTAAATGAATTAGCTAATACAGTCGGAACATCTATAACTACATTTTTTAGTATTTTTGGAACGTATTCTATAACAGTAGGTTTATTATTAATATTTTTAGTGTTTATTTTACTTGCAGCTTCGAGAAGCACAGAGATGGGAATATCCCGGGCTATAGGTATGAAGAGAACTCATCTCACTCAGATGTTTACTTTTGAAGGAACAGCATATGCTTTAGCTGCAGCATCTCTTGGTACACTTATCGGGGTTCTAGCTAGTTATTCTTTAGTATCGATTGGATTATCCGCCCTTAGTAGTGAGGATGACGGATTTGTGATCAAATATTCCTTAAATATAAGAGCATTAGCCTTAGCATTTTCATCTGGAATGTTATTAACATTTATAACTGTTGTGATTTCCTCTTATCGTGTCAGTAAGCTCAACATTGTAGTAGCTATTAGGAACTTACCTGAACAGTTTGCAAAAGATAAGCAAATATCAACCAAAACCTTATTCTTGAGTTCAATTAAATGGTTACTAGGACCAATATATCTTGCACTTATTATGCTTCGTGACAGAAGAGTACTTACAATGACTAATGTCATCTTAGGTTTGATTTGGATTGGATTAATCTCTTCGGTTGTAGCTCCTGTTTTACAAGATACAACTGTGGCAGCTCAAGCAGTACAAAGTGGAATTTTTTTATGGTTATTGGTTACATTATGGAAATTACTCACTATTATATTGAGATTCTTTAAAACCGGTTGGCCACTGTTAATTTTAGGTCCAATTGTACTGTTCACAGTTTTTGGATTAGAAAATGCACCCGTGTACAAGGATGCTGCATTATTCGGTTCAGGAATTAGCTTAACATTATTAGGTATAGGACTAACCATAAGATGGATGTTAAATTACACATCTTTACTTCCTAGAGTTATAGACAGGTTATCAGCAAGTATCACAGGTTTAACCTTGGCAATCTTCTGGGGTATGCCTTTCGATACACTGGAGAGTATAACTGGGAAACTGGAAGATTCTCCACTTACATTTGTATTGCCTGGTCTTTGGTTGGTGGTTTCAGTTATGACAGTTATCATGTACAACGCTGAAATTATAGTCTGGGTAGGCAACAAAACATTTGGAGTTATCAGTAGTTTTAAAGCAGTATTTAAGATTTCTGTTGCTTATCCTATGGCATCTCGTTTTCGTACTGGTCTAACAGTTACTATGTTTGCATTAGTAATTTTTACCTTAGTAATATTCGCTACCTTAAATAACCTTGGAAATGAGATACAAGATAATCCAGAAAGAGTTAGTGGCGGATATGAGATCAGGGCAAATATTAATAGAGAAACTCCTATTGAAAATGTTTATACCACGATAAACAATTCTGATATAGTTGTGTCTTCAGATTTCGAAGTTATAGCAAGTCAAACAAACTTTAGAGCGCAAGCTCGCCAAGAAGGTACAGATAATTCTAGATTTAAAAATGCTTCTATAAAAGCTCTTGATAATCCCTATTTGGAAACAAATCTATTGCAAATTACTCACTATGATCCAGCCTATGGTACTGATTCTAGAGCAATTTGGAATGCTTTAGCTAATGATTCAACTCTAGCTTTGATACGTGGCGATGCTTTATCAACAGCGAATCAAGGTGGCCCAGGTGCTCAATCTTCAGACGCTTTTAGATTAGATGGTGTAGAAGCTGCTGAACAAGGAGAAATGACTAGTCAATTTATTGAATTACAATTACCTTTGGGCCAAGGTGTTTATGGAGATGTCGTCAAACGAAGAGTTATAGGAGTAGTAGATCCAATAGCTGGTGGATTAGATGGATTTGAGGGACAAGGTAGTTCAACTATTTATACCAATACCAAAATAGTGCAAGACATTTCACCAATTGATATCACGCCAAATGTTTATCGATTTAAATTAACTGATCCTTCTCAAGATGAGGAAATAGCAAGAAAACTCGAAACTGTTTTCTTAGAAAATTCTATGCAAGCGACAGCAATTGTTACCCAACTTGCCGAGCAACGAGAACAGGATGATGCGTTTAATCTTCTATTTCAAGGCTTTCAAGGCTTAGGTCTAATAGTAGGAGTAGCAGCTTTAGGTGTTATATCTTTTAGGGCAGTGGTTGAACGACGAAGAGTTATTGGAATGATGAAAGCAATGGGCTATTCACGCAAAATGATACAATATCAATTTCTACTCGAATCAGCGGTTATAGCGATACTAGGTTCAATCGTAGGAATAGGTTTGGGCACTCTAGTTTCTTGGAATATAGTTCAAGAAATTAGAAAAACCGTAGAAGATTTAACATTTGAAATGCCATGGATTAACCTTATTGGAATTACAACAATTACTGTTTTATTTGCCCTTATTGCAACGTGGGTCCCTGCTAGACAAGCTTCAAAAATCTATCCTGCCGAAGCTCTAACTTATGAATAGTTTATTTTGGTTGGTTTTGTAAGAGGAATTTCTGCAATTTAGGATTTATTATATAGATGCAATAGGGATTCATAGGATTATTTGCAAAGTAATCTTGATGATAATCCTCTCCGGGATAAAATATATCAAGCTCTGATATTTGGGTTACAATGGGATTTTCAAAAATATTATTTTCTGTCAGCATTTTAATTTTATTACTCGCAATATTTTTTTGATTATCATTGTGGTAAAAAATTTCTGATCTATATTGAGTGCCTGTATCAGGGCCTTGTTTGTTCAAAGTAGTAGGGTCATGAATATCAAAAAATATATCTAATATATTTGAATAACTGATCACATTAGGATCATATTCTATTTGTACAACTTCAGCATGTCCTGTATTTCCACTACAAACTTCTTCATAAGTGGGATTTACAGTTTCCCCTCCAGCATAACCAGATATTATCTTATTGATACCTTGGACTCTAAGGTAAATCGTTTCTAAACACCAAAAACATCCTCCACCGAGTGTTGCTATTTCAGTTTGTGCGTTATTTTTTTGTCCCACCATGATTGAATCCTTTGAATCGTGTAAGTATTTTTTGTAGTATAATGAAGTAGTTAGGTGCTTGCAATAAATTAATAAGGCTGATTTATGACGCTCAATAAAAACCAGTATGAAGTTGTCATTATTGGAGGCGGAATTGTTGGATGTGCTACATCCTATTTTTTAGCTAAACAAGGTGTACGTTCGTTAATTTTAGAAAAAGATACAGTAGCAGGTCATGCATCGGGATTTGCTTTAGGAGGACTAAATCCTTTAGGAGGGTTTGGGATACCAGGACTGCTTAGTGAATTCAGTTTAAAATCCTTTGATCTTCACACTGATATATATCAAGAATTGTTTGAAAATACCGGAATAGATACCGAGTATGATACTCATTTACATATTACCTTAGCTATGTCTGACCAAGAGTCAGATGCAATTAAAAATAAATTAAAATGGCAACAAACAGTTAATAAATTTAACGTTGAATGGAAATCAAAAGACGATATATTAGCTATTGAGCCTAGAATTTCTCCAAATATAATTGGTGGTTCCATAATACAAAATGTTGCAACTGTTGATCCATATAAAAATACATTAGCTTTTTTAATGGGTGCAGAAAAACTAGGTTCGCAAATAAAATATACAGAAGTTATATCAGTAAATTTAGAAAAAGAAGGTTACTATAGAATAAAAACCAAGTCAGATAATCTCATTGCCGAAAAAGTTGTTTTTGCTATGGGGCCTTGGACTCAATTCACAAAAGAATGGACTGGGATAGATCTACCTGTAGAACCATTACGTGGACAAATATTAAAAATGAAAATTGATGGTCCACCACTTACATACGTTTCTTGGGGATCAAATTATATCGTAACAAAATCTGATGATTTAATTTGGTTAGGTACTACTGAAGAACGTGTGGGATTTAATGAAAAAACCACTAATGATGCTAGAAAATCTATGCTTGACTCTGTTTTATCTCTTTTCCCGTATTTACTAGATGCACAAGTCGTTGGCCATACAGCTTGTTTAAGACCTTTAAGTCTTGATGGATTACCAATATTAGGACCTATAAAAGAGTTTGAAAATTTGATTGTTTCTACCGGTGGTGGGAGAAAAGGCATACTATATGGACCACTTATGGGGAAGCTTACCTCGGAATTGATTACTGGTACAAATATTGATATAGATATATCTATGCTTACTCCGAATAGAGTTTTTGAATATTCACAAGAATCAGATAATGATCCTTTTAGGTTTTAATCAAATCATGAAAAAGCTCTTCTATTAGAAAAGTCTTGTTCTTCACTTGTGATAAATTCCAATAAAGCAGCTTGGCCATTTTCTGTGGCAGATTTAGCTCTCATAAATGCATTTTGTATATCTTCTGGGTCAGTTACTTTTTCAGCCCATCCATCCATTGCTTTCGCAAGAGCAGTGTAGTCTCCTTTGAGGTCTCGAGTGTTATATATATCATGAGATCCTTGCATATTATTTATTTCTATAGCCATTGTATTGTTATTGAATACAACTGTAAGTGTTGGGATATTAGATCGAACAGCGGTTTCAAAATCTAAACCTATCATTCCAAATGCAGCGTCACCCATAAAGTTTACACAAAACTTCTCAGGCTCTGCTAATTTGGCACCAATAATTAATCCAAGCCCAGTACCTAATCCATGAGATTTCCCCCAACCAATATAAGTTCTTGGGCCGTTAGATTTATAAAAAGGCATTATTTGATCACGAGGGCTACCTGAGTCATGAGTAACAATTGTGTTGCTAGGATCAGTAACTTTCATAAACTCATTGATAACACGATATGGTGTCATGGGTACTTCTTTTGAATTTAGTTTATGTTCCCATTTTTTTAACCAATCGGTTTTAAGTTGGCTTATATTTTGCACTGTTTGATTATATTTATCTGAATTTGTATTTTTTTGTAAATCTTTAATTGCATCAATTAATTGTCGTAAAACCAATTTGCAATCTCCGATTACTGCATTTTTTATATCGTAACTTTTTGAAATATCTCTAGGGTCGTTTGTTATTTGTAGCAAAGTTTTACCTTGAGGAATAGTTGTTGTCATACCATGCTTTGTAAAACTTGTTCCAATTCCTAATACTACGTCTGATGTATCAATATAATGATATACTGCATCATTCATAACACCTGATGAACTACCGAGCGATAAAGGATGAATTTCAGAAAATGCACTTTTGCCAGCCATAGTTGTAGTTACTGCTATACCGGAAATCTCTGCTAATTCTTCTAATTCAAGAGTTGCTTCCGAATACAATACTCCTTGACCAGCGTATATAACAGGATTTTTGGCTCCTAAAAGAATCTTAGCTATTTTATCAATATCGGATGGATTTCCTTGAGAGATTATTGAAGGAGTAGTTGAATAACCTTTTAATAATTCAGCAGAAACTTCAGCTTCTCCTACATCTGTTGGTATTTCTACAAGTACAGGGCCAGGCCTTCCCATCCGTATATTAGCGAATGCTCTTCGCATCGTATCAACGACTTTCCCAGGATAATTAATTTGTTCTGCATATTTTGTGATAGACGCAAAACTTTCTATAGAACTAAAGTTGGGAAATATTCTATCTCGATCTGTCGGGTGCCCTAAAGGTAGTAATAACATTGGTACAGAATCTGAGTATGCAGTTGCTATGCCTGAATACGCATTTTCAGCACCAGGGCCATATTGCATTGCAAACACTCCCAATGGAGATCCATTATTTATCCTTGAAAATCCATCGGCTATACCTACTCCTGCACGTTCTTGCCGACAAATAATAGGTTTTATACCTATTTTTGCAGCTGATTCAATCATATTTGTTGTTGGGAATGCTGAAAGATAATTTATTCCTTCTATTTTTAATATTTCTGCAATTATATCTAAGGTTTTCACTGTTTAACTCCTTAATATAAGTCATATTTTTAAAATAATACTAGTAGTATTTCTTTGATAAATCTAGTAACTTTTTGTTACAGTTGTGGTCAATACTTAAAATAATTATAAGGTGAAAAATGAAACAACCAGTAATAATAGATTGTGATCCTGGAACAGATGATGCAATAGCACTGTTTCTGGCATTAAATAACCCGAATTGGAATATACTTGGTATAACAATTACTGGTGGAAATGCTTCTTTGTCAGATTGTGTAAAAAATGCGTTATATTTACTTGATGTAACAAATAATTCACATATACCTGTCATACCAGGCGCTTCTAAAGCAATCGTAAGGGAATTTAGATATGGATACGATTATCATGGTTTAAATGGCATGGGGTTGAATACTGATGGATATGAACCAGATTTCAAAGTAGATGCTATTAGTTTCATATCTTCTCAAATAGAAAAGAGTATTGATCCAGTTAAAATTATTGCACTAGGCCCTTTGACTAATATAGCTAATACATTCAAACAAAATCAAGATTTATTGACAAATATTGATGAAATAATTGTTATGGGGGGTGGGTTTGGAAAAGGTAATATCACGCCTTATTCAGAGTTTAATTTTTACAATGATCCTGAAGCAGCTAGTTTTGTACTAAATTTGAATATAGATATTACCTTAATTACTTTAAATTCGTTAGAAAATGTTTTCTTAAATAGAGAACAATGCAAACTTTTAATGACTGAAAGTTTATATGGGAAAGCGACTGACATAATATTAACTAAATGGTTTGAATTTAGGGGCGAATTAAGTAATAAAGGATATGAACCATGCGATGTAATAGCAGTTGCTGTAGCCACGATTCCAGATATTTGTGAATATCAATATGGTTCTGTGATTATTAGCTGTACCTCAGATGAACATGCAGGAGAATCTGATTTAATAATTGGACAAGGAAAAATTAGACATGCAATTAATGTGAATTTGAATAGATTTATAAAATTAATTCGTGATTCTTTTTCAAATTAGCTCACAAGGTGGCTTTTAATAACATTTTCATCCAATTCAACACCTAACCCAGGACCTTCAGGTATTTGAATAAATCCATCTTTAAATACGATCGGTTCTTTGAATATTTTTTTATGTAATGGGCCTTGATTTGCTTCAGTTATCATGAAATTTGGAGAACATGCAGCGACTTGTAAAGCAGCAGCAGCAGCTATAGGACCGCAGTACATATGTGGTGCAATTACGGCATAACTGGCTTCTGCAATCCCTGCGACTTTTTTCCCAACCATAATTCCACCGCACTGTCCAATATCAATTTGTATTATTTGCGCGGCTTGTTTCCTAATTATTTCTGAAAATTGGAAAATTGTAGCAAGTCTTTCACCAGTAGCTATAGGAATACTTGTATGAGCTGCCACTCTTGCCATTTCATCAATATTCTCTGGTGGAACTGGTTCTTCAAACCAAAAAGGTTGGTAAGGTTCTATAGCCTTAGCAACTCTAATAGCACTATAAGTAGTAAGCTGTCCATGGGTTCCAAGACCAACTTCTAATTCATTACCTACAGCAGATCTGATACTTTTAAATATGTTTTCACAATAAGTTATTTCTGATAAGCCAATATCCCTTGCCGGTCCTTGAATTGGGTGAAAAGGGTCAAATTTACAAGCCGAGTTACCGTTTTTTAATAAGTTTTCTGCAATTTTTCCAGCATTTTCTGCTTTCCCTTCTGGTATTGGAGGCATATAAGCATAAGCTCTTAGTTTTTCCCAGTATTTTCCACCTAGTAGATTATAAATTGGTTGATTAGTAGCCTTACCTACTATATCCCAAAGTGCCATTTCTATTCCTGATAAAATCATTCCGTAATGCATACTTGGTAATCGATAATCATGACGGCCTGCATACATGTCGTACCAAATTTTTTCGATATTAAATGGATCTTGACCTACAACAAAAGCTTCTACAGTTTCATGTACTAATTTTATTTGAGATTCAAATGTATGCCATGTCATATCACCAGTAAAAGAACTTCCAGTTACTTTTTCGCCGATACCTATAATTCCTTCATCTGTCATGAGTTCTAAAATCAGAAAAAATTTACCACCTACATACCATTTGATTGTTGGGTCTCCTCCACCTGATCTTTCTCCAGGTTCATTTTCAACAACATAGGTTTTTACGCCAGTAACCTTCATTTTTCTCTCCTTATATTATTACTAGAAGCAAACTTATTATAAACCATTAAATTATATAATCTATGGTTTTTCTTTTAATAAGTTTATAGCTTTTATTCTGTCTAAAATAGGAGGGTGGGAATATTCCAGAAAGACTAATAGTGGATGAGGTGATAAATTAGAAAGATTTTTTGCAGCTAATTTTTTTAATCCAGAAATTAGATTGTTTTTATCTGTAGTAGTTTCTATAGACCACTTATCTGCTTCGTATTCATTTTTTCTAGATATAAATTGTAGAGTTGGTGAAAGTAGTAAATTTATAGGAGTAAACAGTAAGCCAAAGAATATTATACTCGCATAGATTGAAAGTTTTTCCATGTAAAAAACTTCAAAAAGTAGATTATTTTCAATAAATAATGACAGAAGGAAAAACATTAACCCAGTATTTATTATGCTCAATATTGTTGATGTTATTATATGTTTCTTTTTACTATGTCCAACTTCATGAGCAATAACAGAAACGATTTCTTGTTCATTTAATTGTTCTAGTAAAGTATCAAATAAAGCTATACGTTTTGTTTTTCCAAACCCAGTAAAAAATGCATTAGAATGATTACTTCGTTTAGAGCCGTCAATTATAAATATATTACCAAAGGTAAAATTAACCGAATCAGTGTAGTCAATAATTAAATTTCTCAATTTACCCTCTTCTAACGGAGTGAATTTATTGAAAATTGGCATTATCCAGATAGGGGCAATAACTTGTATGATCAGTGAAATAATTATAATGAATATCCATGCATACAACCATGCTAATGTGCCCGAGTATGCAAAGAAAAATAAAATGCCCGCAATTAAAGGCGTTCCAATAACCAATGAAAGAATTAGACTTTTTAAAGTATCTATAAAATAAGTAGACAGTGTTGTTTTATTGAATCCAAATCTTTCTTCGATAATAAATGTTCCATATAAATCGAAGGGTAAATTTAGTAACATACTGAGACCACTTAATATAAATATGAAAAGAATCCCATTAATAATTTCATGAAATTCCAAAGCACGAATAATTTGGTCAATAAAATTAAAGCCACCACTAAACCAAAAAATCATCAAGGCTGTAATTTGTGCAAAATTGATTACTAAAGAGAACTTCGATCTTGTTAATGTATATTCTTGTGATTTTTTGTAATCAGAAGCATCGTATATATCATTGATACCTTCTGGGAGGGTAGTGTTAAGAGAACGAATGTTTAAAATCGTTACTATCACTCCAAGAATAAATTCAAAGAGAATTGCTATAAAAATAATCCAAAACAAAATATTCATTTAATAAAAAACCTTTAATAAATTAATCAAAAGATTTAATTGATTTGACTGTAGTTGTATCTAAATTTTCAACTAAGCTTTTAACCAACGTTTTTGCTTTAATAAAGTCATTAAGATCAATTATTCCATTATGGCTGTGTAGGTATCTTGTAGGAATGCCTATGTTAATTGCAGGAATACCTCCAAAAGACTTTTGGGCTGCTGCACCATCTTCTCCATAACCTGAAATTACAGAAAATTGAATAGGAATACTAAGTTTCTTTGCAGTATCAATACAAAAATCGCGGAGTTTTAAATTGGGTATCATAGAACTATCATGTAAAAATATTGAAGGCCCAGAACTCAATTTCTCTTGTGCTAAATTTGGATTCATACCAGGGTAATCTCCCGCTACTCCAACTTCTAGGTTAATATTTATATCTGGAGCTATAGTATAACTACTTGTAATAGCTCCTCTAAGGCCTACTTCTTCCTGTACTGTACATGAACCAAAAACATTATTGGGTAAATTTTTTGTATCCAAAGAATTTAATGTTTCAATTAGTAAAGCAACACCAACTCGATCATCCCAAGCTTTTCCTAATAACATATTTTCACTGTTAAGGAATTCAAATGAACTATCTGGGCTTATTGGATCACCCGGCAATATTCCTAATCTCTCTTCAGCGTCTTTTTTATCTTTTGCACCAACATCAATGAATAGATTATCTTTTGGAAAGATTTGTTTGCGTTCTGTCTCATTCATTACATGCACGGTCTTGATACCTGTTACGCCTTTAATATTTCCTGATTTGGTCATAATGATCCATCGTTGATTTACTATTGATTGGTCTAACCAACCACCTAATGTTTGAAATTTTATAAATCCTTCTTCAGTTATATACCGAACCATTAAACCTAATTCATCCATGTGGGCAGAAAGCATGATTTTGGGAAACTGTTTGTCTTTTTCAATTTTACAAATTAACGAACCAAGGCCGTCAGTATCAATATTAATTTCAGGATTTGTTATTTCTTCTCGTATAATTTGTCTAATTTGACCTTCAAATCCAGTAGGACCATGACCATTTGATAATTTTTCTAATAATTTAATAGTTTTGTTCATTTTGAACTCCTTGTAATAAAAAGTAAAAATTATTACATTTAGGTTTACATTTTATAGTTAATAAAATAACACATTATGGCAAAATTAAATTTAATTTTGCCATAATCTCAGGTAAGAAAGGTGATTATTGTGGATGAATTAAAAAACAGAGCATTGATATTAAATTCTCGCCCTAATGGATATCCTGATGACTCTAACTTTAAGTTAATTGAAATTGATATTCCTGATATAAATCCTGGAGAATTTATTGTTAAAGTGCTTTGGTTATCTGTAGACCCTTACATGAGAGGAAGAATGAGTGATAAGAAATCATATGCTCCTTCTGTTGAAATCGGCGATATTATGGTTGGAGGCGCAGTAGGTAAAATTATTTCAAGTCGAAATTCTGAATTTGAAGTTGGAGATTTGGTTGAAGGTAGATTTGGATGGCAAGAGTATGCTATTTCAAATGGGAGTAATGCGAGAAAATTGACAATTCAAGAGGCTGACATCTCAAAAGCCTTAGGTGTTTTAGGAATGCCAGGACTAACGGCATATTTTGGATTGTTTTCTTTAGGTAAACCTATTCCAAATGATACTGTAGTTATTTCTGCAGCTTCTGGTGCGGTTGGGGCAGTTGTTGGGCAATTAGCAAAATTGGCTGGTTGTAAAGTTGTTGGTATTGTTGGTTCAGATACGAAAGCGTCATACATAAAAGATGAATTGAATTTTGACCATGCTATTAACTATAAAAAAGAAGACGTATGTAATAGATTATTAGATCTTTGTCCTTATGGTATTGATATATATTTTGATAATGTTGGGGGTGAGATTTTAGAAGCTGTTTTAGAAAACCTTGCATTTAGAGCTCGTATTGTTGTTTGTGGACAAATAGCTCAATATAATTTAGCCAATGATGAAGTCGCTTATGGAATAACTAATTTTCGGAATATACTTACTAATCAAGCTACTGTTGAAGGATTTATTGTAAGCAGATTTGCGCCAGATTTCCCTCAAGCACTTTCTTACTTAGAAAGTTTGTTTATTGAAGGCAAATTAAAAACTAAGGAAGATATTACATATAAATTAGAAAACACTCCTGAGGCATTATTAAGAGTATTAACTGGAAAAAATTTTGGTAAGCAAATTGTAAAAATAGCATAGGAGAAAAGGATGACTAGGGTTAAGGAAATTAGAGAAAAAGAAGACACATCTGAAGATGTGCATCAAATTATAGATAGATTGAAAGAATCGTATAATGGTCGTATTGTTGGTCCATATAGAGTTTTGTTATATAAACCTAACTTAGCAGAAGTTGTTTGCAATACTGCTGACCAAATTAGAAAAGAGACAACACTAGAGGGTGAAATAAGAGAATTGGTGACAATAATCATTGCTCGTCAAATTGACTGTGTTTATATTTGGTCTGCACACCAACCAGGAGCATTACAATCAGGTGTTCCTATTGAAGTAATTGATGCGATAGAAAAAAAACGAGAAATTGATTATAAATTATTATCAAATAGACAAAAGATAGCCGTAGATTTTACAATTGAATTAATTAAAAATAATAGGGTTAGCGATGAATTGTTTGAAGATGCTCAAAACGCTTTTGGAGTTGAAGGTGTAGTAGATTTAGCTTCAACTATTGGTCAGTATTTTATGCTTGGTTCTGTGTTAAACTCATTTGAAGTTGATCCTGACCCAGAAAGACCTGTTTTATCAGTTTAAAACCATTGAAAGGGGAAAGTTATGGCACAAGTATTTGGAAGTGGTTCGTTTACGTATGAACATGTTGAAGGATGGCCTCATATTCCTGCAGAAATAACACTTTTAGAGTGTCCAGGTGTAGGTATAGATTCTCAAGATAATGTTTTTCTGTTAACAAGAGGTAAAGATCCAATTGTTGTATTTGATAAAGAAGGAAACTTTTTAAATACTTTTGGCAAAGGTTTATTTAGTGAAAATAGAACTCATGGATTATATGTTGCTCATGACGATACATTACTTGTAGCAGATGATGGTATACACACAATACAAAAAATTTCTTCATCAGGAGAAAAAATTATGGAAATAGGAGAAAGAAACAATCCTAAACCAATTTGGAGTGGTGAGCCATTTAATAGGCCTACTTCTGCAGCAATTAACCCTAGTAATGGTGATATTTATGTTTCCGATGGATATGGTAATTCTAGGATCCATGTATATACAGGCAATGGAGACTATAAATTTTCTTGGGGAAGCCCTGGAATTGATGCAGGTCAGTTTATGCGGCCACATAATATTGCAGTTGATGAAAAAAGTAATATTTATGTTGTAGATAGAGAAGCACATCGAGTTCAAATTTTTGATCAGCAAGGGAATTTTTTACGAATGTGGAATAATATACATCGACCAGATTCTATGGTTTTGTGGCAAGATCATATATACATTGGAGAATTGAATGGTATGGGAGGGTTAGACGATGCTCCTGGAATGGGACATAGAGTCGGGATATATGATCTTGATGGCAATTTAGTATCCCGATTTGGCGAAGCAGAAGAGGGTGATGGGCCCGGACAGTTTTTTGCACCACATGGAATTGCAGTTGATTCAGAAGGTTCTATATATGTTTCTGAGGTTTCATATACTATAAGAGGTTCGCGTATGGATCCTCCTCGTGAACTTAGGAGTATTTCAAAATATAAGAGAGTTTAGGATATTATGTCGTTACCTTTAGCTGATATTAAAGTATTAGACTTTTGCCAAGTATTTGCTGGGCCAGCAACAACTATGCATTTAGCTGATCAAGGAGCACAAGTCATAAAAATAGAAACACCTGAAGGTGATAATTCTAGAAATTTTGTTCCATTCCCAAATTCTAATGATTTAAGTAGGGGTTTTGTTGCACTAAATAGGAACAAACGGACTATAGCTTTAGATTTAACAAAACCTGAAGGACTGGAAATAGCATATAAATTAGTTAAATGGGCTGATATTGTGGTTTGTAATTTAAGACCTAGTGTTCCTGAAAGATTAAAAATTTCGTACGATCATCTTAAACTAATAAACTCAAAGATTATATATGCAGGTATTTCTGCTTATGGTGAAAAAGGCCCAGATGCAACGTTGCCTGGGTACGACTTAATAGCTCAGGCTAAGTCGGGTATTACAACAACTCGAAGGAATGCTGATGGAACACCAATTGGATCTTTTATATACTATGCAGATATGGCAGTTGCTATGTTAGGTGCATATGCAATAATGGTTGCATTGCATGAAAGAAATACTACGGGCGTAGGACAAAAAATCGAGTTAAATTTATTACACAACTATTTAGCTTTGCAAGCAGTTCAGATGGTTAAAACTGAAAATGACAATCCTACAGACCAAGGTCGAGTTTTAACTGCATTAGCTACATCCTATTTGGCAAGTGATGGGAAATATATTCATGTGCATTCGGCATCAGGTCGTCAATGGGTTAACTTATGTAAAGCGTTAGATTTAGAACATTTGATAGATGATCCACAATTTGATACTCACCAAAAACGAGGGGAAAATGCCGAAAGTCTATTTCAAGTTATTGCTGCAGTAATAAACACAAAACCAGCTAAGGAATGGGAATCTATTCTAAAAGAACACAATTCTCCAACTAGTGTGATACAAGAATGGCAAGAAGTTTGGATTGATGATCAGGTTGTTGCTAATGATATGATTATTTCATACGAGCAGCCAGGAGTTGGTGTAGTCCAATCAGTAAATACACCATTTAAACTTTCAAACAGCAATATTAATAACCGTGTATATCGGGCAGCACCACATTTTGGTCAGCATAATGAAGAAATACTAATCGAATTTGGTTATAGCTCAAATGAAATAGATAGATTTAAATCCCTAGGTGTGATAAAAGATTCTATAGAGTAGTATTAAGAAACTTTAATTTTGCCGACTCCATCTTCTATAGTAATTTCTGTACCATAAGGCTTGGACATATCTTGAAATCTTTTTAAAACACGTTCATTTACTTCACTTCCTGGTTCTGCTAATACAGGTCTTCCAGCAATAGATCTAGGCAATCCCATACCTAAATCAATAGGATATAGTGAAATTTCTCTGAGCTTTTTTTCTGTAAATTTACATGTGGCTATAGCACTTTCCCATCCTTCTACTCTAGAATTCCATCCTCTTTTTTTTCTTTCTTCATGAAAGTCAGAAGGGGTATCGGAATGTCCTAATCCAAATCTTTTCATTACATCATATGGTATCCACTGAGGAGTATCATTTTGTAAAATGAAGTCACCCAAACTATAAAAAATAGGCTTGCCATTATATATTTCGATACCACGGTCTCTATGTGGGCCATGACCTATAAATATATCTGCTCCATTATCAATTAGTCCTTTTGCAAGTGTGCGAGTATGAGAAGATGGAAGTTCTGGAGAATTACTAGCACCATGATTGTGAAAACTAAAAATGGTCCAATCTGCCATTTTAGTGGCATCTCTCATCCATTTATAGTTTTCCTCTAAATCTTCTTCTTCTGCAATTGTTTCCATTGAGAATTCTTTCCCAACAACAAATGTTGAACCAAATAAATTTATTTGTTGATTTTGTTCAATAACATTAAACAGGCTTTCTCCTAATTTTTTAAGTTCATTATATACAGATTCAGTTACCGTAAATTTTGTTTTATGGCGAACTAGATTACAACCAGGTCTGCCAATAGAATAAGGTGATTGTTCACCGGCCATAACTCCCATAGGAAATGGCCATGGTTCTGCACCAGTTCCTCTAGGTCCCCAGTCAGCCGCTGCCATCAGAGCAATTCTCCCCTTTGGATTATCAAGATAAGCAGGAGCCCTTGCTTCCGCTAGGTTCATTCCTGTGCCAGCATGAGGCATTCCTGATTCTTCCAAAAACTCTAAATTAGAGATTATCCCTTGGTCACCAAAGTCTGAAGCATGATTATTTGCCGTAGATACAATATCAATTCCTAACCATCGTAATTCTTCAATACTTTCGGGCGGCGCGGCCATGTAGGTACCTTGCCCACTTCCTCCACCTGCATAAGTGTTAGGATAATCAGCATAGTCTTGAAATAAACATTCAGCATTTGAAAAACTCACATCAGCATTTAAGATTATTTCTCGTAGCTTAAGAAAATATTCTTCTCGAAAAACAGAAAGTTTACGAGATATCAGAGATTCTCCTGTCAAGCAAATTTCTATATCTCCGGATTCAGCTTCATAGATCATTTCTGGCTCCTTATTAAATTTTAGAAATTAGTGTAAGTTATTCAGTTCTATAATAAAATAAATATATAGTAATTAATGAATTAATAGTACATAAAAATATGAAAAATACACTTATAAAACTTAATCATGTATCTAAACATTATGAAGAAGGTTCTGATAATCGAGAAATATTAACTGATATTAATGCTGAAATCAAAACAACTGAGGTTGTATCATTTATTGGCAAAAGTGGTATAGGTAAATCTACTCTGTTAAATTTAATTAGTGGGATTGATGTTTGCGATTCTGGTGATATCTCTATAGACGGAGTGTTTATCAATAAATTATCTGATACTAAAAGAACTTTATTTAGAAGAAAAAATATTGGTTTTGTTTTTCAATTTTTCAATTTGGTTTCAACTTTAACCATTGAGGAAAATATAGCTCTTCCTCTTAAATTAAATAAGTTTGATCCAGAGACAACAAATCAAACTGTTGATAGATTATTAGAACATGTAGGCCTATTAGATAGAAAAAAAAGTTTCCCCGACAAACTATCTGGTGGAGAGCAACAACGAATAGCTGTAGCCAGGGCGCTTTCTCATAATCCTAAACTTATTATTGCGGACGAACCTACGGGAAATTTAGATACTAACAACAGTTCTATGCTTATGGGGTTATTAGTATCTCTAGCTAAAGAATATGGAACTACAATTATAATCGCTACTCATAGTGATGAAGTTTTGAAATATTCTGACAGGATTATGTCTATAGAGAGTGGTATTTTAATTGAAAAGTAAACATATTTTTTCGTTTCCTCCTTATATTCTATGGATTAATGCCTTTCGATATTATTTTCGTAGTTTTACTCAGAGTATTCTTGCAGTTTTAGGCGTAGCGGTAGGAATAGCCGTTTTTGTAGCAGTAGACCTCGCTAATGATAGTGCTAAACAGTCATTTAGAAACTCAGCTGTTAGTATTTTTGGCGACACAGAGTTTCAATTAATGGGAAGTACATCTGGTATATCTGAAAACGTTTATTCAGACGTAGTTAAATCTGCAGAATTACAACCTTTATTAAATATAATCAGACCTATTATCGATAAACAAATTACGTTAACCGACAGTAATGGAGTAGAAGATAAATATCGATTGTTGGGTATAAATGTGATTAATGAAAATGTATTATCCGGAAATAATAAGTATGGAATAGATTTTTTAAATTCTTCACAAACAAGTTTCAATATTTTTGCCGAGAACCAAGTCTTTGTTTCATCAATTCTCGCAAGCAAAAAACAATTGACTATTGCTGATGAATTTTTAGTTAAAGATAGTAATAATAAAATAAGTATTGTTGGTTTTTTTGAAGGTGATAATTCTTTACAAAGAGAGTTGATGCAAAATGTAATAATTACTGATATTTCTGTAGCACAAAATATCACCAATAGTAATGGTATTCTTACAAGAATAGATATATCTAGTGTATATGACCAGAATGAAAAAATAGCTTTGGATAAATGGTTTTCTTTACTGCCTTCAGGAGTCCAGTTAATACCAAGTTATACGTATTCTGAAGCAAGAAAATCCATTACTAAGTCATTTGATACAAATCTACTTGCTCTAAGTTTACTAGCTTTACTTGTAGGTTTGTATTTAATTTACAACATGATGACATTCTCGATACATAGAAGAAAAAATCTTTTTGGAACTTTAAGGGCAATTGGAGTTACAAAAAATGAAATATTTTTCTTGGTTCTTGTAGAAGGATTACTTATAGGGCTTATAGGTGCAATTTTTGGAATTATGTTAGGTATATTATTAGCATATTTTCTTTTAGGGCTTATAAGTTCAACTATAAATTATCAATTTTTTTCAAGTTCACCGAACTCAATAGCTTTAGATATAACTATTATTTATCAAGCACTTATCTTGGGAATTTCTGGTTCAATTGTTTCAGTATTGATTCCTGCTTGGAGTGCATCAAGAATTCAGCCCCGTGAACTTATAGATATTTATGGTAAATACTCTACATATAATAAGTATCATATGGTTTTGTTTTTCTTAGGGTTACTGCTTTGTTCTATTGGTTATTTAATTACTTTAGCCCCAATAACAAATCTTATTATTGGATTTATAGCTATGTTCTTGGTAATTGTTGGCTTATCTTTAACTGTACCAACGACAACTCAAATAGTTCTTTTAATTATTAGCTCAATTTTAGAGAAAATAGGGAGACCTACTATAGTTACTCTTTCAGTAGAGACAATCAAAAATTCTCTTAACACAATAGCCATCTGTATAGCTGCTTTAAGTGTTAGTATAGCTATGACAATAGGAATAGGCTGTATGATTCAGTCATTTCGTGCGACAGTTGAAGAGTGGTTAAATCAATCATTGGTAGCTGATATTTATATAGCACCACCTACACTAAGTTTTGGACAAGACCCTAAAGGAATTGATGATGAATTTATTAAATATGTTAGTGATATACCTGAAATAGAGTATATTAGCCAATTAGGCTCTTTCGAAATATTCAAAGATGGATATTTATTAAATTTAATTGTGGTGGATTCTGCTGAAAAGATTTTTGATGAAGTTATCCAATTAAAAGAAGGTGAAAAAATAGATATTTGGAACGACTTTGTACAAACAGATTCAATATTGATTTCGGAACCTCTTGCTTTTCAGAAGAATATTCAAATAAACGATACTTTTGACATACTGACTGATAGTGGTTTGAAAAGTTTTACCGTAAGAGGCATATATTATGACTACAGTTCTACTTCAGGAATTGCAATGGTTAGTAAACAGGTTTATGACAATTATTGGAATAATTCAAAAGTTACTTCTTTGGCACTTTATTTAAATGATTCACAAAACTCAGAGGTAGTATTTAACAAACTTTTAGATAAATTTGATACTGACTGGGATTTACAAATCATCTCGAGTAAAAAATTAAATAATGCTTCCATGGAAATTTTCGATAAAACTTTTGAAATAACTTTTGTATTGCGATCAATTAGCCTCATAGTTGCATTTATAGGGATATTAGGTGCTATAAGTGCCATTATTTTGAGTAGAGCCAGAGAATTTTCTATACTCAAATCTATTGGATTTACAAATAATCAATTAAGAACAATCATAGGTAACCAAACATTCATTATAGGGGTAATTTCAGGACTGATTTCCATACCATTAGGAATAATAATTACAAACCTTCTTATTCAAATAATTAATAAACAATCTTTTGGTTGGTCAATCCCCATGCAACTTTTACCTTCAGTATTTGTAGAAGGGATAATGGTAGCTATTTTATCGTCTGTATTAGCAAGTATTTATCCTAGTATAAAAATTAGTCGCAATAATATCCGTAAAGCACTGATGGGGGAATAAAATTTTGAAGAAGTTTTTAAAATACTCTTTGATGATTGTCATTAGTTTTACTATTGTAATAATGGTTTACTTTTCTGTTATTGCAACTGATAAACCCAAAACAATTGAGTCATCAAATCTATCCTTATTAAATCTTCTTAGTGATAATTCCAGTATCTCTGCAGGTGAAATTCCCGAACCAAATAAAGAGATTTTGTTTCCTCAAGATCATTACGATCATCCAAGCTTTAGAAATGAATGGTGGTACTTTACAGGGAATCTTAAAGATATAAATCAACAAGAATTTGGATATCAGTTCACAATATTTCGATTTGATAATAATGAAGGTGATTCTATTTCCTCATGGGCAGCTTCTGATATATATTTAGGTCATTTAGCGATTTCAGATATTAATAATTCAGAGTATTTACACAAAGAAATATTTTTTCGAAAAAGTGATTTAGGGCTTGCTGGATCTGATATAGATAACAATAAAATATGGATTAGTAATTGGACAATAGAATTTGACGGTAATGATGTTCATTTATATGCAAGACAAGATGAAATAGTATTAGATTTAATATTGAAAAGCAACACTACTCCTATTTTTCATGGCAACAAAGGTTATAGTAAAAAAGGAGCTGAGAGATCTAACGCTTCTTATTATTATTCAGTTACTGATTATGAAACAACAGGTGAAATTGTTATCGACAAAAGTGCTTTTGAAGTGACTGGGAATTCATGGTATGACCATGAATGGAGCTCTGGTGTGTTACCAAAAAATGTAATTGGCTGGGATTGGTTTTCAATAACCTTTAGTGATAGTTCACAATTAATGATGTATCAACTAAGAAATAAAGAAGGTTTACCTACAGATTTTAGTGCTGGAACATTTATTGATAAAATTAATAAAGTTACAAGCTTAAAAGAAAATCAGTTCAAATTGAATCCTATAAAATACTGGGAAAGCGAAGCTACAAAAATTGATTATCCTTTAGAATGGGAAATTGAGATTGCAGAATTAGATATATATATACGAATTATCCCTAAAATTAATAAACAAGAGTTTAATAGTACAATTACATATTGGGAAGGAGCTATTGATATTGTAAATAAAAGTAATGATCTGATAGGAGAAGGATATATGGAATTGACTGGATATAACTAAGATCTAAATGTATTGAAGAGATATTTATTATTTAATATACTAACTTGTAGAAAAATTAATATCAATATAGGTGCTGTTTCTACAGAGAATAGGGAACCTGGTGAAAATCCAGGACGGTAGCGCCGCTGTAAACTGAGAAAAGAAATAAATAGACATTGATGTATATCGAGAAGTCTATTTTGTAACATTCAGTAAGTCAGAAGACCTGCCTATATTAAGTCAGCGACTCTCTTCGCTTAAAGAGGCAGCTTATTTAATTAAAATAAATAAAAAGGTCTTACGTAGAAGTCGTGAGACCTTTTTTTATTTGACTTTATAAGGAGAAAAGTACGAAATGAAAACCCGTTTCACTTTTATGATAACTATGATGTTTTTTCTCTTATCGTGCTCATTGATGGAAGATTCAAATGAAGTGCAAACTGTGAATTTTAATATTCAAGATAGTAATGGACAGACAATTGCATTTGAAAGCCATCCAGAAAAGATGGTGGTCTACGATGCAGCAGCTGTAGAGATATTACTTGCAATGGGTGAAGAAAATAAAATTATTGGAACTCATGAATTTGTTGAATTACCTGAAAACAGTTCTCCAATACGAAGAGTTGGCGATGCTTTCAATGTTAATTATGAAAAAGTAGTTGAATTAGATCCTGATTTATTTTTTGTATTTTATGACACTTTTACAAAAGAGTTAGAAGATTTAGGAGTCAAAGTATTATATTTAAATTCATTGGATAGCGATTTGGAAGATATTCGGGCACATATAAAAATTTGGGGACTTATAACTGGAAATGATGAAGGCGTTGAAGAACTTATAGAAACTTTTGACAATAAACTTAATGCGGTAACAGATACTATTCCTACTGCATCGACAAAACCCACTGTTTATTATCATACTTTTGATTATTGGACACCTGGAGGAGATACTTTAATTGGAAATATTTTTGAGTTACTTAACACTGACATGGTTTCACAAAATCTATCTGGGTATACTCAAATAAGTCTTGAAGAGTTAGTTGCAAAAGATCCTGAATACATTTTTACTGACGCGTGGGGCATAGATCAAATTAAATCCGAACAAGCATTACAATCTGTCTCTGCTATAAAAAATAATCATGTGTATGTATTGAAAAACGGTTCGTTAAGTATAGCCAGTCATAATATAGTTCTTGCTATAGAGGAAATTAGTAGCATAATTTACGAATAGGGCATGCAAAAATTAGATATATATAGAACTTATAGTTTATTAATAGCCACGCTATTAATAACTATAGTTCTGTCTATTAGTATTGGGTCAGTAATAATTTATCCAAAAGATATATTTTTCTCTTTGTTGAATTTGATACCATTTTTTGATTATCAAGCCGATATTTCACAAAGCCTAATTGTTATAATTAATCAGCTCAGATTACCTCGAATACTACTAGCCGGAATTGTAGGTTTTTCAATAGCATTGTCAGGAGCCACATTTCAAGCTATATTCAAGAATCCTCTAGCAGATCCATACCTAATTGGAGCAGCTTCCGGGTCTGCTTTGGGTGCAACGATTGTTTTAATGCTAATAGGCCCTATTATTCTTATGCAAATTTCTATTTTACCGTTAGCTTCTTTTTTAGGAGGTGTGATTGCTGTTGGTATTACAGTAATGATTTCTTTTTCTTCTCGTTCTATGAGTTCAAATACGTTAATTTTATCCGGTATAGCAGTAGGTGCTTTAGCTAATGCTATAACAAGTTTAATTATTATAAGTTCTGATCCTGACGTTAGACCTTTACTTAGCTGGCTTTTGGGAAGCTTTAATACTGCTAATTGGGATGAAGTTTTAATTACTATACCTTATGTATTAATTTCAACAATATTATTATTTAGGTATCGTAGGATCATGAATATTATTCAATCTAGCGATTCAGAAGCACAACTTGTTGGTGTTGAAGTAAAGAAAACGAAATATATATTAATTCTTATTAGTACTTTATTAACGGCCATTGCTGTATCTGTAAGTGGGATTATAGGTTTTATCGGTTTAGTTGCACCACATGCCGTAAGGTTAATATGGGGTTATGATTATAAGTATTTGATTCCATTTAGTGCATTATTAGGATCGATAATACTTATATTAGCTGACACAATCGGAAGAACAATTCTATACCCTCAAGAGTTACCTGTGGGTGTCATAACAGCATTTATTGGTGCTCCCTTTTTTATTTTTTTAATTATCAAAGGTCGAAGTTCGTTTTATGGATGAAAAATGTATTTTAAAAATCAATAATGTTACATCTTTTTTGGGCAATACTAAGGTCCTTAATAATGTTTCATTAGATATTAAACCTGGTACTCTTAATGGTTTGATTGGAGTAAATGGATCAGGTAAAACAAGTTTAATTAATACAATAAATGGACTTATTAAACCCACAGAAGGTAGTTTGAATATTGATGATCTTTTGTTGGATTCTATATCTGATAAGGATATAGCAAAACTAATTGCAACAGTTCCACAGAATCCTACAAATATGTTTGGTTTTTCTTGTCTTGATGTTGTACTTATGGGGCGTAATCCATATATATCTGTTGGTGGATGGCCTAGTAGCTCTGATATAGATATTGCATATAAATCAATGAAATCTACAGGAGTTGATCAGTTTGCTAAACGCACCTTAGATACATTATCCGGAGGAGAAATACAACGTGTATTTATTGCAAAAGGATTAGCGCAAGGAACTGGTATATTACTTTTAGATGAACCTATTGCTAATTTAGATATTTCTTATCAAATACAAATTATGGATATTTTACTATCTTTGATACATGAACAAAATTTTACAATAATTACATCTTTACATGATATAAATTTAGCTTCATTGTACTGTGATAATCTTATTGTTATAGATAAAGGTGCTATTGTTAAAACAGGACCCCCAATAGAGATAATAGAGGAAGATTTTATACAAGGTATATTTGGAAATAGATTAAATGTAATACGCAATCCCGAAGATAATCGTAGTATTATAATTCCTAAGTCTATAAACTAACTATTCATATACTCTATATTAATTTATAGTATGTGTATTAATTTAATTCGAAATTTATTGGAGAAAGTATTATGTCAAAAATGTCCGGCGGTGAAGCACTTGTAAATTCTTTAGTTCGAGAAGGAGTCGAAGTTATTTTTGGGCTACCTGGCGTTCAGATGTATGGTGTGGTATCAGCTATTAAAGAAAACCCAGCTATAAAAATGATAGTTCCTCGACATGAACAAGCAACAACTTATATGGCAGACGGTTATGCTAGAGCAAGTAGAGGGATTGGTGTTGCAATGGTTGTGCCAGGTCCAGGTCTCTATAATGCTGCTGCTGGTTTATCAACTGCTTATTCAGTATCATCACAAGTATTAATGATTGCAGGTCAAATACCACGAGCCACTATAGGGAAAAATTTAGGTGGACTCCATGAGGTAAATGACCAACTAGAAACAATAAAGCCTGTCACAAAATTTCAAAAAAGAATAATGAATTTAAAAGATATTCCTGATTCAATGGCTGAAGTTTTTTCTGAATTAAGAAACGGGCACCCTAGACCAGTAGAAGTAGAAATGCCACCTGAAACTATGGTTGAGAAAGATGAAGTCGAATTATATGAACCTGCACCTCAACTCCGTGTTGCTGCCTCTGATGAATCAATTGAAACAGCTGCAAAATTAATCATCGATGCTAAAAATCCAATAATCTATGCTGGAACAGGAGTGGTTAGATCTCAGGCAGAGGAAGAATTGATTCAACTTACGGAATCTACAAACATTCCAGTTATAAATAGTGCAGGATCCAAAGGTGTAATTTCAGATGACCATAAACATAGTTTAGGTTCTTCATTAAGTGGAAAAGGACCAATAAAAGATTTAGTGGAGAGTTCTGATTTGATAATAGTTCTAGGTTCAAGATTTGCTCTAAGAAATCCAGCCGGTGATGGTTGTCAAATAATACATCTTGATATTGATCCTGAAGAAACAAAAATACTTGAGGGTCGAATACAAAAATCTGTAACATCTGTCAATGGCGATGCCAAACTATCTATACAGAAATTAACAGATAAGATAAAGAGTATGGGGGGGACTTCGTTAAATTCGCCTGGAGAAATGGTTGCAAAAATACGAGAACAGGTAACCTCTGGGGACCAAATTACAGAACCTCAAAATTCAATTTTAGATTCTTTACGTGCAGGAATGCCAAAAGAAACAATTACTGTTTGGGACATGACTCAAATGGGGTATTATTCGAGGGCATTTTGGAAAACTTACTACACTTCTACATATATTGATTCAGGTTATTCTGGAAATCTAGGTTATGCTTATCCAACTGCACTAGGTGCAAAAGTCGCTAAACCAGATGTACCAGTAGTATCTATTTCTGGTGATGGAGGTTTTATGTATAACGTCCAAGAATTATCAACAGCTGTAAAATATGGAATCAATACTGTTGCTGTTGTGTTTAACGATAATCATTATGGAAATGTACGAAGAGACTTAGAAGAAGATTGGACTGGAGATTATGGGACCGAATTTGTGAATCCAAATTTTGTTCAAATGGCTGAATCATTTGGGGCTCTTGGTATTAAAGTTACTGATCCAAATAAAGTTGGTGATGCTATTGCTGAGGCAATTGCTGCTGAACGACCTGCACTAATAGATGTAGATATGATTGATACAGCTAAATTACCAAGACCATTTGTTGGCAAGGCTGCATGGGCAATTCCTCATGAGGATCTTTTGCCATAACCTGACATTTCAATTGTTTCCTCGTTTATAACTATACAAACAGTTTGTATAAACAGAATTTAAAAAATTAGAGTGAGGTATAAAATGAGAAAAATGAAAAAATGGATTACAGGTTCAATAGTTCTTAGTGTTTTAGTTATAGGTATGACCTCTACAGCTGTATTAGCTGATAATACTTCTGATAGAATTGCGAATAATCCTTTGATTGCTCGCGTAGCTTCAATTTTAGGGATCAGTGAAACTGAATTGGTTGGAGCCTTTACTACAGCTATAGCTGAAATGAAAACCGAAAAATTAGAAGAAAAATTAGCTGAAAATATTGCCAATGGCAATATAACTGAAGAAGAAGCTCAGGCTAAGCGTGAAAGATTTGATCAGAAGTTAGATCGTAAAGGGGATAAGTTAGGTTTGGAACATTTTAAGCCAAGACATCATGTACATCACTTCAAAGCATTCACGATTCCAGGAAAACCACGATTGATGACTCCTGAAGAATTAGAAGCAAAAATAGCCCCTGCTATAGAATCAGGAATTATTACTGAAGAGCAAGCTCAAAGTAAGAGGGATAGATTGCAAGAAAAGATTAATGCTTCTATGGCTTAATTAACAACGAAGCGTATTTTCAAAGAGCCCAAATTTTGGGCTCTTTTTTTTAAAAAAAGAAGTATGGTATATAATTATATTAGAATAAATAAACTAAGAGAAAATATATGAAGATAAAATTTTTCCCAGTCATTCTACTTTTTATGATAATTCTTTCATGTTCTGATAATGAAAGTAGCCAAATAGAAAATACTCAAAAAGAAACAACTAAAATAGAGATTCCTACACCCACTACTACCTTAACACCAGTCGAAACAAAAATACCAATGGAAACAAAGGTAAATGAAAATTCAGTACAAGAGGTAGCTACACCAACACCAAATGTTTCTACTGAAGAATCTCAAATTAAAGAAGAACCTGTCAAAACAAATGTCGAAGGAAATTTATCAGTTGATATTGATCCTAATTCTATTGCTCGTTATATCGTTTATGAACAATTGGTCCGTTGGGCTTCTCCAAGAGATGTAGTGGGTGAAACAAAAGTAACTGAAGGTAAATTAGTTTTTGATAAAGATGGGGAAATTATACCTGAAAAATCAATAATTATAGTAGATCTTAAAAATTTAAAAAGTGACTCAGATAAAAGAGATGATTATATAAAAAGAAACGCACTAGAATCAAATAAATATCCTGAAGGTATTTTTATACCTGAAACAATACAAGGGCTACAATGGCCTTTTCCTACTGAAGGTGATCATACTTTCACTATGTTGGGGGATATGACTGTACATGGTGTAACAAAACCTGTTGAATGGACGGTACAAGCCAATGTTGTTAATAAAGAGGTAAAAGGTAAGGCAAGTACAAAATTTGATTTTTCATATTTTGATATAAATAAACCAGATCTAAGATTCATTTTAATATTAGATGATGAATTAAGGATTGAACTTGATTTTACAGCAACCGTAAATTCTTAAAGAGAATTTACCATGTTGTTTAATCGATCAATAGCAATATTAATATTCTCTATAGAGTTTGCGTATGAAAGTCGTATAAATCCTTCTCCATAACTTCCAAATGCTGTACCAGAGAGAACAGCAACTCCAGCTTCTTGTAAAGATTTGGTTTCAAATTCGCTGCTTGTAATACCTGTGTTGGTTATATCTGCAAAAACATAAAAGGCGCCCTCAGGATTTGGACATTTAATACCATTGATATTTTGAAGACCAGATACTATTACTTCACGTCTACGAGAAAATTCTTCAACCATGCTTACTACTCCTGATTGATCTCCCTCTAATGCTGCAATAAGGGCCATTTGAGAAAAAGCACTTGTGCAAGAAACACTATTTACTGCCAGTTTAGTAATATGTGGTACCAATTCTTCAGGAAATGCACCATAACCTAATCTCCAACCTGTCATTGCATAGCTTTTTGAAAGACCATCAAGAATGATTACTCTATCTTTAATACTTTCATACTGTGAAACACTTAAATGTTGTCCCGTATAAATAATATCCTTATAAACTTCATCGGATAGTACATATAAATTAGGGAACTTTTCAACTAAAGCTACGATAGCTTCGGTTTCTTCTTTATTTAAGACTGAGCCACATGGGTTATTAGGGGAGTTAAGAATGAGTAATCTTGTTCTGTCATTAATCAAAGTCTCTAGTTCTTCTATATCAGGATGATAGTTGAGATTTCCACGTAATGGCATAGGTACAGCTTTGCCACCACAAAAATTTATCATCGATTCATAAATAGGGAATCCAGGATCTGGAAATACCACTTCAAAATCAGGTTCTGCTAATGCAAGAATTGTAAAAAACATGATGGGTTTTGCACCGGGAGTAATAATGATTTGATCTGGGTTATAATTAACCTGCCTTGTATTATAAATATTTTTTGAAATAGATTCCCGTACCTCTAATATTCCTGCAGATGGAACATAATGAGTAAATCCTCCATTTAAAGCTTCTATAGCTGCATTTTTTATATGATCAGCTGTTTCAAAATCAGGTTCACCTATTTCCAAATGAACTATATTTTTACCTTCTTGTTCTAATTTTCTAGCTTTTGCTAAAACTTCAAATGCAGTTTCAGTACCTAGTCGTTCCATTCTTTTAGCAAGGTTCATTTAGTCCTCCAGTTAGTTTAATCTAGTTAAACTTTTGTTTCGTCAAATTAATACATTATACCTAATATACTTAGATAATGTGTATTAGCATTTCTTACATTAATTACTATAATATTTACAATATTCAATAAAGATTAAGAGGAAAATATGAAATTAGGAGTTTCTTTAAGTGGTATGTGCCAACAACCAGTTGGGACAGATATGATTCAAAATTTTAAAAATATTGTTACTTACTCTAAAAAAGCCCAAGAGCTAGGATTTGATTTGGTGTATCAAGGTCAACATTATTTAACACATCCATATCAACAATTACAAACAATACCGTTACTTTCAAGGTTATCAGCCGAAATCGAAGGTATGGGTATTGTCGGAACACTTGTTATTCCATTACATCAACCTGTAGATTTAGCAGAAAGAGTAGCAACTATTGATGTGTTAACTGGAGGTAAGTTCCATTTAGGATGTGCGTTAGGGTACCGTGATCAAGAATATGATTCATTTGGAATAGATCCTAAGAAACGAGTTGCTCGATTTTTAGAATGTTTAGATATAGCACAAAAATTGTGGACTCAGGGTAAAGTTACTTATGATGGTAAATTTTTTCAACTTAATGATGTAGAAGCTATGTTAAAACCGATTCAAAAACCGCACCCACCTATTTGGATTGCAGCTAATCATGACAATGCTATAAAGAGAGCTGCTAGAAGAGGTTATTCATGGTATGTAAATCCTCATGCTGGATATGAAACAATTAAGAGGCAAATTGAACTTTATCATGAGACTGCTGAAAATGCAGATTCTGGGGCTCCTAAAAAACTGCCTATAATGAGAGAAGTGTTTGTTCATGACGATCGAAAAACTGCATTTACAGAAGCTAATAAATTTTTGGGTGGGAAATATGAAGCTTACTCGCAGTGGGGGCAAGATAAAGCATTGCCTGAGGATGACGAGTTTAGTGATGAATTTGTAGAACTAGCCAAAGACAGATTTGTTATTGGAAACCCTGAAGATTGTGTTCAAGACTTACTAAAATATAAAGAACTTGGCATGGAATATGGCATATTTCGCATGATGTATCCTGGCATGAGTCTAAATTCAGGTATGCAACTTTTAGAAACATTTGCTTCAAAAGTTATGCCTCATATTAAATAATTTTGACAGGAGTGTAGAAAATTGAAAATAAATCCAAAAACATTTGAAGGCTTTAATCGTGTATTAACTGGAGTTGTAGTACCTCGCCCTATAGCCTTTGTTTCAACTATTTCAAATTCAGGAAACGTAAATCTGTCTCCGTATTCTTTTTTCAATGCTGTATCTTATGATCCTCCATTAATTATTTTCTCTTCCTCCAAATTTACTTCAGATGGGAAATTGAAAGATAGTTTATCTAATATTGAGCAAAATGGTGAATTTGTCGTCAATATAGTTAATGAAAATATAGTAGAAGCAATGAATAAAACTGCAGCAGAGTATCCTGAAGATGTTAATGAATTTGATGTTGCTAATCTTACACAAATTGATTCTGATTTAGTTAAACCTCCTAGATTAAGTGAGAGTCCAGTGAACATGGAATGTAAATTAGAGAGAATTATAACTCTTGGAACTGAGGCTCATCCACAAGGATTAGTTATTGGAGAAATTATTCAGTTGCATATTGATGATGAAATTATTTCAGGTCATAGAATTAATCATGAAAAACTAAAACCAGTTGGTAGATTGGCAGGAAATATGTATACCCATACATATGATGTTTTTGAATTAATGAGACCAAGTTATGAAGGGTAGTTTCAGTATGAAAAAAGTAATTATACCAATAATCATACTAATGACATTATCTGCTTGTAGTCAATTAGGATTTTCAGATCCCGAACCTATAGATTTATCTAGCATTGAATCTCAATTGGAATCTTTAGATAAAAAGGTTGAGGAACAGAACGCTACAATAGAAAAAATGTTGATTAAACACCGAACAGAAATGAATGAAAGATTTGATGGAATGGAAGAGGACATCGATTCACTAATGACCGAAACTAGTGATAATAATTCTCCAGTATATACTCCCATAGTTCCAGTTAATGCTACACTTTCTGGAAAGTTGGAAGCAGCTATTGAAGAGGGTGAAACCAATATTAGAATTGCTCTCATAAGCCCTGACAAATACGATTCTCAAGAAACTATATATTTGATCAAGGACGCTACTATACAAATAGGTGAAGATATTATTGGAGAAATATTGGAATATGAAGTTACAGGAATGGGTAGTATTAGGTATGGAAATTTAACTCTTACACGGATTGAATTTACAGTTACGATTAATGGCGATATATCTAAAATTTACCCTGCAGCTACAGAAGTATTTATATATAATTTTGCCAGAGAAAAACATGTTGGTTAATACAAGGTTACTAAAGAGGTGAAAATATGGAAGAATTAATAAATCGTATGAATGCTATGTGTTCAGAATCTCCATTTCAAAGTGGATGGTATCTAAAAAACTTACAAACTAATGAAAGTGCTAATTATTATGGTGATGTTGTCGTTCCTTCTGCAAGCACAAGGAAAATTGCTATATTAATGAATGCTATGAAATGGATACATGAAGGGAAACTCTCATTAGATCAACCTATACGTATTGATGAAACGAATCAATATGTCGGGAATTCATCTGGTTGCTTTCAATATCTTCGCCCTGGTTTTACCGTACAACTTTATGATGTATTAACTATGATGATTATTGTAAGTGATAATACATCTACGGGTATTGTGGCAAATTTGTTAGGTTTGGATAGTATTAATGAATTTTCCCAATCTATTGGAATGATAGGTACAACTCATCGTCACAAATTACCACCATTAGACTTATCAATAGACCATTCTTTAGATTATACAAATAGTACTACACCAAACGATGTTGGGCTAATTTTAGAACTAATTTTACTGGGTACAAATGATGAAAAAGTCGCAAATAAACTTGGTTCTTCCAAAGAATTATGCCAGATTGCTCTAGATATCTTACTAAATCAAAAACTGAATAATAAACTACCAGCACTACTTCCTAAAGGCACTAAAGTTGCTCATAAAACAGGTACAGGTGCAAGAAATTATAACGATGCAGGGATAATATTTTTAGATGATTCTCCTTTGTTTATTTTGACTGTTTTTACTGAAAATGTTCCAACTAGTTTGGCAGATGGTAGAGCAGGTCATGGAGTAGCTTGTGATTTGGTAGCTCGTTTATCATCAGAAGCATACAATTACTTTATAAACTAAATGCTTCTATTAATCGTTATTATTCTCAACCTAATTTCGTTGATTTTACTATCATTGGATAAACGATATGCAATCTATAACCAACGTAGAATTCCTGAAAAGTATTTTTACCTTCTTTCCTTAGCAGGAGGATGGTTATTAGGAGTTTTGACAATATATACGATAAAACATAAAAATCGGAAAAGATCTTTTTTATTTAAGTATTATGGTGCGTCAATTATATCGCTAGGAATGTATTTGGGATTTATATTATAAAGATCCATCAATAACAATATCTAATAAAGCAGGTTTTCCAGATGCTACAGCTTTATCGATTGCTGGTTTTATTTCTTCTGGTTTAGTGATTCTTGTTCCTGAGACCCCCATACTATTTGCAATAGCTGCCATATCAAATGGGGTATTAAAATCAGAATACAATAGATTAGCGCCTGCAGTTTCTGGCAAATCTAATATATCTTTTTGATATACGTTAAAATTAACCTTCAAAACACGGTACATACCATTATTACAAATAATAAATACACAAGGAATATTATCGTTGGCTGCGGTCCATAATCCTTGAATAGTCATCATTGCACTACCATCACCAATAATTCCAAAAACAGTTCTGTCAGGATATGCGCATTGATTACCAATAGTAGCACCAATACCACCACCTATAGATTGACCTCTTACGGCTCTTAAATCGCCACGATTCTCAGGCTTAAAGTAGTATCGTAATGCAGCTCGATTACTAATTGAGTCATCTAAAATAACGGCATTTTCAGGTACTGCATTTGCAATTTCATACATCATTCTTGCCGGTATCATAGGGCTTTGATTCCATTTAGCCGACAAAGATTCTTCATATGTTTTTTGACTTTCTTCAAATTCTTTTGAAATAGTATTTTTTCTTTTTGAAATTATTTCATTACTTTTGTCGTTTAATAGAGGTTTAACAGTTTTTATTAATTCATTAAGAGCAAGTTTGCAATGTGAAATTATTCCAACAGAAACAGGTTCGGATTTTCCTACTTTACCAGGAACTGGGTCTATATGGATTAATTTTACATCTTGATTTAATATGGGGTCTCCCCAATAAAATAGTTCTTCAAATGTATCCATACCAACTGTTAGTACAAGATCAACACGTTTTAATATTTCTCTATGGTCAGCTACACGTAAAGATAAATTTCCCATGAATTGTGGATGAGTAGTAGGAAATGCTACCTCTGCACCTCTGGATTGATATACAGGTAACCCTAATAGCTCAGCAAGTTCAATAGCTTCATTTACTGCGTGGTCATCAGAAGCTCGATCTCCAACTATCATAATGGGTTTTTCAGATTCAACTAACAGAGATGCACTTTCTTTTATTCCTTGGATGCTAGGTCTTGTTTCATCAAAAATTTTAGTTGATGGAATAATGTTCATCTCAGCAGTACCTTCTAGAGCATTAGCAGTGAATCCAACGTAAACTGGCCCTTTAGGGTGACTATTTGCTTCATTGAAAGCGCGTCTCATAGCACTAGGTATTTGATCAGGGTGAGTTAATTCAACAGCCCATTTTGTTACAGGTCTAACAAGTTCTGCTAAGTCTGTTTTATTTTCAGTAATTTTGCGTACATCATAGTTTGCAGACGTTACAACCATAGGTGTACCCGTATTTAAAGCATCTAACATTAATGCTATACCATTAGCCAAACCACTATCTACATGAAGGCTTACAAAAGAAGCTGTTTCAGTTGCCCGTGCGTATGATTCTCCCATACCTACAGCAACACTTTCTTGAAGAGCAAGAATATATTTAAATTCAGGGTAGTCACCAAGCATATCAATAATTGGCCCTTCACTTGTTCCTGGATTTCCAAAAATATATTCAACACCCTCAGCTTTAAGCATTTCTAGCAAAGCTTTTTTACCTGTCATAATTTCTGACATTAACAACTCCTTAATAATTAAGATGAACGAAGTCATAGTATAATACTAAAAATAACATTTTATTAAGATATATTTTGTGATAAAGTAACCTGACTTTCATCTTTAGTTAGTAATTATTCTAAAAAAGGAGTCCTCTAATATGACATCAAACCAAAAAGTTGCCGTTGTAACAGGAGCAGGCACAGGCATTGGTAAAAGTGCTACACTTCATTTACTTGCAGATGGATACTCAGTAGCTTTAGCTGGCAGAAGAGTAGAAACTTTAGAAGAGGTTGTAGCAGAATCAGGAGTCTCAAACTCTAAAGCAATTATCATGCCCACTGATGTAGGAAATCCAGAGGATGTTAAAAAGCTTTTCGATGTAATAAAGTCAACATACGGACGATTAGATGTCTTATTTAATAATGCAGGTATTGGTGCTCCTCGTGTGCCTTTTGAAGATCTTTCATTAGAAGAATGGCAAAAAGTTGTTGATACAAATTTAACAGGAAGTTTTTTATGTTCTCAATACGCTATTAAAATTATGAAAGACCAGTCTCCTATGGGGGGTAGAATTATTAATAATGGTTCTATTGCAGCATATGCTCCTAGGCCGGATGGTGTTGCCTATACATCGACTAAGCATGCTATATCAGGCTTAACAAAACAAATATCACTGGATGGTAGAAAATATAATATTGCATCGAGCCAGATAGATATTGGTAATGCTGGTACACCTATGACTGCCCGCATGAAAGATGGAGTACCCCAACCGAATGGGGATACAATGCCCGAGCCAACATTTGATGTTAATCATGTTGGAGAAACTGTGCTTTACATAGCAAACCTTCCATTAGAAACGAATATACAGTTTATGACCATTATGGCTACAAAAATGCCATTTATTGGTAGGGGGTAAGAGTATTTATACCTCGTGGATTCTATTTCTATAGTTATATTGTGATTGTCCCAATTCCGTCTTTAATATCAATTTTTGTTCCATAAGATTCCGATAGTTTTTGAAGCCATCCTAATACTTCATTGCCAAGAGATTTTTCCATAAGTGTTGGGCGACCTCTTTGCGGAATAGGTAATCCATATCCCATATCAATTGGATATAATGAAATACTACTTAACTCACCATTGGTAAAATTATTTACCGCTACAACACTTCTCCAGAAAACTGGATCCGAAGGAAATCCTATTTGGTCAAAATTTGATCTTTTAGATAAATAATCACCTGGTGTGTCATCATGAGACAAATTAAATCTTCTATACCCTTCATCAGGTGCCCAAGGAACCGTTTCATTTTGAAAAATAAAATTACCCAAACTATAAAAAATTGGCTTGCCTTTATATATTTCAATACCTCTTAGAAAATGCGGACCATGGCCAGCAAATACATCTGCACCTTGATCAATAACCCAATGGGCAAGCTCTTCAAGAAATTGAGGGGGGCTTGTCAAAGAAGGTCCATGAACTTCTCCTTCATTACCGCTTTCATGGCAATGTGTCCCATAAACAACCCAGTCAGCTTGTTGTTTAGCACCATTAATCCATTTTTTTGCACCTTCTAAATCTTCTTTATTCACACTTGTTGATCGGTTAAAATCTTCACCTAAAACAAATTTCCCACCCATAAAATTTATTTCTATATTCGCATCTGTTTTTTCACTTACTCCTCCAAATCCGAATTTTTGACCTCTTTCTTGCATATCACTATATCCAAGTTCATCATTAGCTTTTGATAAAGCGTCAAAAATCGGCCTGTCTACTGTATGAGATGTATTGTGACGAATAGCATTAATTCCTGGTTTCCCTGGAAAATCTGGTCTTCCTAATCCTGCTCTCGATTGTTCGCTAAATGTTGTAGATGAAGATAGAATAGCAACTCTACCACGTGGTGAATCTACATAAGCAGGAGATCTAGCTGCATCAAGATTTTTCCCACCTCCAGCTTGTGGCATATCAAACTCTCGGCAATGTTCTAAAGTCGTTAAAAATCCACCTTCAGAGAAGTCATAAGCATGATTGTTGGCTGTAGTTACAGCATCAATTCCCATCCATTGTAATTCAGTGATATTTCTGGGGTCTGATCGAGTAGGTGTTCCGCCACTATATTCCCAACTATGCTCATAATCATGGAAAAGCATTTCCAAATTTACTACCGAACAGTCAGCTTTTCGTAATATATCTACGAGTTTCAAAAACTCTTTTTCATTATGTGGGCTCATTTTTCTTGTTATCATAGCGTCACCGCCCACAGCTATAGATATATCTTTTGTTTGTGCGTTATAAAGCATTTGGAACCTCCTAAATTAACCTCTAGGTAAACCTAATCCTCGCCTTCCAACTTGGTCTCTCATAATCTGGACACTTCCATGATTTATGCCAGATTGAAAAGCTCCAAGTAAATTATGAGCGAATATTCCACTGTCGATTGTATTAGCTGAAGTATTTAATAATTGACCGTAGGGACCAAGCATTTGTACATAGGCTTCTGTTGCACGCACACCATGCTCTGGAGCCCATACTTTTTCAGCAGAACCTTCATATGAAAAATTACCACCATGTTCAACTATGGACATACTTCTCATAGTCATCAGTCTACAAACTTGAGCCTCTATCCACATTTCTGCGGTTTTGTCTCGTATAGTTTCATTTTCTTTTATATCATATTCGCCTAAATTATTATTTTTCATCCAGTTAATAATATCTTCATCACGTCTAACTGAAAGTAGATATCGCGACGCTCCTACTCTATCAAGATTTAAACCCATCGCTCCTACGTACCATCCCATATTCATTTCTCCTAAAAGTGCAGATTTAGGGACTCTAACATTTTCATAAAATGTTTCATTGGTTTTTTTATGTCCATAAGTTGTCCCCATTGGAGCAGGGGGGTCATTTTGTATAGAATATAAAGGCCGTATGGTGATACCAGGGGTATCCATTGGTACTAATAAAATAGAAATTCCCCTGTGTTTAGGTGCTTCTGGATCTGTACGGACCATTAAATAGACATGAGTTGCGGCATGTGCTCCTGAGGTATAAATCTTTTGACCATTTACTATAAAATCATCCCCGTCTACAACAGCTCTGCATTGAAGTGATGCTAGATCTGCGCCGCCACTTGGTTCAGTGAATCCTTGGCAAAAATTTATATCACCGTTGATTATACCGGGTATAAAATAATTTTTTTGTTCTTCTGTTCCTGCAGCCATAATAGCGGCTGCAGTACCTCCGGCTCCACCTGCTGAAATACCTATTCTCCCAAATTCTTCTTCTACTATGTACTGATCGAGCCTAGAGCCGTCTTGACCACCATATTTTTTTGGCCAACTTATTCCTTGCCAGCCATTATCTCGGATTTTTCCTAAAAACTCTCTTAGAGCTTTTCCTTCTGAGCCTTCAATTTCAACATGAGAAATATTTTCTGTACGTTCTGATGCTTCTAGCTCATCTTTTACTTCTTGTGTGAGATTTTCTTTAATAAATGTTTTTACTTTATCTCTTAAATCAATGTTTTGATTCATGTAACCAAAATCCATGCAAATCTCCTGACAATAGTTCCTACTTGATTAATTTTTTTCAATTGTCTGTGTAATCAATTACTCTGTCAATATATAACTATTGCTTTTGAGGCGCTTTAACAAATAAAAATGCTAAAGCACTAAATAGTGCCATTATTGCCAAGGTAGGAAAAACAAGAGTGTAGCTTTGGGTTAAGTCATATATTATTCCCGAAAATATAGCACCTAAAGCTTGCCCACCCCCAATAGATATTTCATTTATACCTCTTATTGATCCTAGAGAGTTTCTTCCGTAAAAATTTGCAATTGCTACAGATGGGACTGTTGTTAAACCTCCTAGCCCTAGTCCAAAACAGAAAGCAACCAAGTATGCTGATAAAGTTCCATTAACTAATAGATACATTAAGGATACAATTCCTAGTACTGTGACTACCATAGCGTAGCAATAACTGATTTTTATTTTTTCTACGATAAAGCCCCATATTGCACCGCCTATACCTGTACCTATAGCAACCATAGTCAAAGCAGATGCTGCTAATAATGGATCGATACCTTTATCAATTAATAATGCAGCCTGATGTATATTAATAGCAGAATGGATAAAATACATGAATGAGCTTACAAATACCAAAATCCAAAGTGTTCGTGTGCGCATAGCTTCTTTAACTGTCCAGATTTCTTTTGTTTCTTGTATGCCTGAGTCAATAGTAGATCCTTCTTTGGCCATTATTTCAATATCTGGTTCTAAACCTATATCTTCTGGTTTTGAAACCATAAGAACAATAATTGGTACTAAAGCTACTATCCACACCATAATACCCATCCAAAACCATGCTTCTCTCCATCCGACTGTTGATATAAGGAACTGAGCAATTAATGGGAAACCTCCCATTCCTATAGAATGTAGAGTTATAAGAAAACCATTTGCTCTACCTCTTCTTTTAATAAACCATTGTGAAACTACGGTGCCTGTTCCTACTTGTATAGGTGATGAAAACATCATTCTTCCAATTCCGAATAATAAGTAAAAACCTATTGGTGTAGCCCACCACCCTAAAGAAAGAGTCGTAAATCCTAGTATAGCAACAGAAATAATTAGGACAATTTGTGATCCAAATTTGTCTATCATGCGCCCGGCAAAAGGAGCAGAGGTCATAGCAAGAAAGCCTCCAAATGTTGCCGCTCCAGATATAAAAGTGCGACTCCATCCTAGGTCATCGGCCATTGGTATCATAAATACTGATAAGATTAAAGCAGAAGCTGTGTTACGTACAACTACCGCTGTACCTGCAGAAAAAAGAATCACCCATCCATAGTAAAATGGCAAGGATTGAGCTAATTTTAGTTGAAATTTTTGTAATCGATTCATATGTGAAAAATTAGATTGATATGTATAATATTATAATTGATCACTTAAAGATATGCTAAAGGAGAAGAATTTGGATTTATTGGTAGTTGCCTTAAAAGATGAATTTGTTCACCCAGATAAGCCTGATAATTTGGAAATTATTTATACTGGAGTTGGTAAGGTTAATGCTTCTTTTGCATTAACTAAAGCCATATATGAATATAAGCCCAGTAGAGTTTTTAATTTTGGTACTGCAGGTGCTATATCTGATAATTTACATGGTTTGATAACCGTAACTGGATTTATTGAAAGAGATATGGATGCTACAGGACATGATATGGGGTTTGAGTTAGGGCAAACACCATTTGAGGACGAAATTATAATAGGGCATCAAGGAATTATTTGTGGTACTGGGGACTCTTTTGTAACTTCTATACCTTCAGTAAAATGTGATTTAGTAGATATGGAAGGTTATGCTTTAGCTAAAATTTGTAAATATATGAACATTCCATTTCAATGTTATAAATTTATATCTGATAAAGCTGATAATACTGCTTCTGAAGACTGGCAAAAATCTGTTAATGATGGTCAATCGTTATTTCTTGATAAATTAAATGAAATCCTGTAAAAATTAATTGAATTTAAAAAGATGGTGGGCCGTGAGGGACTCGAACCCTCGACACATGGATTAAAAGTCCACTGCTCTACCAACTGAGCTAACGGCCCAAAAAATTGCACAACGATTTTCTATATTACAATACTTAAGCGTACTTTTCCATTTTGTAGAGTAATTTAAAGATCTAGATGTTGATATTATTACATTTTTCGCAAGTTGATTCAGGTATGAATCCATATTTCATTAAAATTGCAAAAACATAACAACCAGCACAGAATCCAAGTATTGATTCCAGAGCAGCAAAAATTCCTATAACCGAAATTATGAAATAAGCAGTAATTGTTGAAGATAAAACAAATTCTGCAATAACAGCTAATAAGCTAAGTGTGAATCCAATAAGTTGCGCAAATCTTTTTGGTGGGCCAGCAACAGGTTTATTTGGTTCACCCAAAATAGGAATTATTATTTTTGTTGCTAATAAACCCATGGGGCTTAATGTTGGACCTGTTAAAACTCGAGCTAAGAATCCATAGAGTAGTACCCAAAGAAGTACATTTTGATTAGTAAATAAGATTATTAATATTAATATAATAACCATACCTGCAACAAGGCGCGCGGCATATTCATTAACAGGATGTGGAAAACTAAATAGACCTCTCATTTCTTCACCCAATACCCAATTTAATTAGATTATAAACTATAGGTTAGCATTTTTTTGTTGTCAATTACCTTTATATAAGACTTAATTTATTGATAGGCCAATACAGTATCCATGCTTTGCCTATAATACTGTCATATGGGACTAACCATCCGTTTCTAGAGTCGTTACTTTCAGCTCGATTGTCCCCAAGTACAAAGAAGAAGCCATTTTCTATCGTTGTAGGGCCAATTGATTTACCTGAATAACTATTTGTTAGATATTTTTCTGTTAATTTTTCATTGTTCAGATAGACATTGCCGTTAACTATTTCCACAACATCTCCTGGTATACCAATAACACGTTTAACAAACATTTTATTTGGATCTGGAGGATATTTAAATATTATTATATCTCCTCTTTCGGGTTTACTAAATAAGGATTTGTGTCCTTCAGATTGATAATATGGGAGAAATCTAGATAAGTTATTCAGATCGATTCTATAATATATCAAGCGGTTAACAAAAATTCGTTCTGATTGAATTAGATTAGGTTCCATACTAGGACCTTCTACTTCATAATTACTAACTAAGATTTGTAGTAGAGCAAGTAAAATTAAAGCATATAAAACCGTTCTTAGTAATTCTTTAATGTTTTTTATGGTCAGCAATTGTTTTAATATTCTTTGATAAATTTAATAAGTTTCATGTTAATCAAAAATTAATTCAATAGCAATTGGACAGTGATCTGATCCCATAACATTATTCATTATTTCAGCACTCATTAGATTCTGTTTTAGTTGTTCATCTATAAAAAAATAGTCTATTCGCCAACCAATATTTCGATCTCGTGCTCTGGTTTTAGTATCCCAGAAAGTGTAATTCCCAGATTCTTGATTTAACTCTCTAAAACAATCTATAAATCCTGAATTTTCGAGCTGATCCAACCATGCACGCTCAATCGGTAAAAAGCCAGAGTTATTGATATTTTCTTTTGGTCTAGCTAAATCAATTTCATGATGAGCAGTATTAAAATCGCCGCAGATCACGACTTTTTCTCCATCTTCTTTTTTCTTCAATATTATTTTTAGAAATTCATCATAAAAATCTAATTTATATTTCAAACGCTCTACTTTTGATTGCCCGTTAGGGAAATAGACGTTGTATAAAGTGAAATTTTGAAATTTCATCATAAGAGTTCTTCCTTCGTGGTCGAATTCTTCAGTCCCCATACCGTTTTCATGGCTTTTTGGTTTAGGTTTCGTGTGGATACTCACTCCACTATATCCTGGCCTTTCAGCACTATTCCAATATGAAGTATAACCATTAATATTAGTAATAGAATCAGGCAATTGATGAAATTGAGCTTTAGTTTCTTGAGTGCAAAATATGTCTGGTTGTTCTTTATTAATCCATTCAACAATTCCTTTTTTTATACTTGCTCGGATTCCATTTACGTTCCAGCTATAAAGTTTTAACTTTTCCATAAATTAATTTCCTAAATTCGAACCAGAAATTAGATTTTGAGCCAATTTAATAGCTTCAACCATGCTAGTGTTATCAGCAATACCTTGCCACGCAATATCAAAAGCTGTTCCATGGTCGACAGATGTTCTAATTAACGGAAGACCTAAATTAACGGTTATGCTTTCTTCAAAACCATAAACTTTTACAGGAATATGGCCTTGGTCATGATACATGCAAATTACTGCATCAAATTTATCTTCAATTGCTTGGTTAAAAATAATATCAGCAGGTATAGGGCCTTCGACATTGATATTATCTTGTTTTGCTTTTGCAATTGCTGGGTTGATTTCTTCATTTTCTTCTCTTCCTAATAATCCTCCATCTGAACCGTGAGGATTCAATGCTGCAACACCAATTCTTGGGGTTTTAAAACCCCAATTGATAAAATTAGTATTTGTTAGTTTAATCATATTATAGACATTTTCTTTAGTTACGAAATCGCATGCGATTTGCACTGATTTATGAGTTGTTAAATGTACTACTCTTAAGTTTTTAGTAATTAACATTGTTGCAACTTCAGGACTCTTTGTAATCGATTGCAATAATTCCATGTGTCCGATTTGAATATATCCTGCCAGAGAAGCTGCCTCTTTGTTTACAGGTGCTGTGGCCATTCCTTGTATTTTATTTTCAAGACATAAATGTGCAGCGATTTCTACCCATTCCATACATGCCTTCCCTGCTTCTTTTGATAAAACACCAGGTTGAATATATTTTGTATTAATATTATCGGGGTCTAGAATCTGGATCATGGAAGTTTCTTCAGGGTCAAATTCCTCAAATTGAGTGATTTTTTTAATAGGCATATTAATTGAGAGTTTTTGATTAACAGTTGACATAGAATAATAACTACCAATAACCAAAAATTCATTCAAAGAATTAATATAAGAAGATTTTAAAGCTTTTAAAATGATTTCTGGACCTATACCACAGGGATCTCCCATAGTGATGCCTACAATATTTTTAATTGACACGATTCACCTGAAAAATTTAGCTAGAAAAAAGTGTTGAATTAGCCCAGTTTTGCTCGAAAGCATTGGAAAGCTTTTGTGGTTGTTTCCATCGTTCCATTTCAATTAGGGAACCATTTCTTTCTCGTAAAAATATATTTCTATCTGTGTCGATAAGATAAATACTGCCAGGCTGTTTAAATGTGGTATTATTTTGCATACAAAATTCGAAATTAACTAAATTTCTGATTAGACCTTCGATAGTAATATTTTGTTCATCAAATAAAACCGCTATAGTATTTGTATTAATTGAAGGCATCTTTTTGACGATTTTTTCAATATCAGCTGAGACTATATATCTATTGGTTATATGAGCCTGAAGAAATAAGTCACCAGTAAGATTTTCTAGAGGTAGAACGTCTGGATTATTAATTCGAACTTGTGGGAGATTTATATCTGCTATCCATCTCATACTTTGTTCATTCAAAGTTATACCCCTTTCATTTCTTACTTTAGTTGATTATTACCCTCCACACTGTGTCCATGCACAGTAATGGCACATTACACATCCTTCCTGAAAAGTAACTGGAGAACTACATTCTGGGCAAGAAAACCCAACAGCTTCTACGGGTATTGGGGTGACGCTAGCTGGAGTTTCTGAATTAGCTATAGCCTTTAATGGTAGTCCTAATTGTTCTACTGCTGATTCTAAATTTGACTCTGGTATATTTGGTGTATCAGAGGTGTATTTTCTTAATACATGAGCTAAAGCGTCAGGGACAGAGCGGACCAATACACCTTGGTCCCAAACAGGGTTACATGTTATTCCTTGTAATTCGTCTATAACTGATTCCATGGCTATTCCTGATCTTAGTGCTAATGAGACTAATCTGCTAACAGCTTCTAAATTTGCAGAATCAATACTTCCTGCTTTACCTAATGTTGCAAACACTTCGAAAGGCAAACCGTCTTCGTCGAAGTTAAGGGTTATATATGTATTACCACTTCCTGTGTGTATTTTTTCAGTGATTCCACGCATAGTCTGCGGACGTTGCTTAGGTGTTAATCCACCAGATGTTGTAATTTCAGTAGTTTCTTCCTCATTTGATTTATCTTTTTGCACTTCCAGTACTTGCATGGATTTAGAGCCGTCTCTGTAAATTGTAATACCTTTACATTTGTTCCAGTATGCTAACCAATAAGCTCTTTCAACGTCTTCTTCAGTTGCTGAGTTTGCCATATTTATAGTTTTACTTACAGCTAAGTCAGTGTGCTTTTGGAAAGCTGCCTGCATTCTTACATGAGTGTCAACAGGTATTTCATTAGCAACTTTGAACACTTTTTTAACGTCATCTGGAATTCCATCAATATTTTGGCAAGACCCTGTTTTAGCTACTTCTGCCATAAGTTCTTCAGAATAGAATCCTCTTTCTTTAGCTACTCGTTCAAAATCAACATTTACTTCTGTAAGTGTTCTTCCGTCCAATACATTCTTTACGAAGGCAAGTGCAAATATGGGTTCAATTCCACTGCTAGCACCAGCAATAGCACTGATTGTACCTGTTGGAGCTATACAAGTTCGAGTTGCATTTCTAATAGGATTGGGGTCCATATCTGTAACCTGCCATCCAGGATATGCTCCTCTATCTTTTGCAAGGTTAATTGAAACATCTCTAGCAGCTTCATTAATGCATTGCATAACATCAGAACCTAACGTTAATGCTTCTTCGGAATCATAATCAATTCCTAATCTTATTAAACAATCGTGCCAACCCATAACTCCAAGGCCAGTTTTTCTGGTAAGATCAACTGCTTCTTTAACTTTGGTTGTAGGGAATTGATTGATTGTAACAACATCATCTAAAAATCTAGCTGCTGTTCTTGATACAGATTCAAGTTCTTGGAAATCAAAAGAAGTATTACCATTTTCATCAGTTTTTATGAATTTACCTAAATCGATTGACCCAAGATTGCATGCTTCATTTGCAAGTAAAGGAACTTCTCCGCAAGGATTTGTGCTGTCAAGATTACCGATGTGGGGTGTAGGATTTGTACGATTTGCTTCGTCAATGAAATATAAGCCTGGATCACCTGTTTTCCATGCGGAAGAGATTATATCTTGCCAAAGTTCTCTGGCTTTGACAGTTTCGATAATAGTACCAGCATCTTTTGCTTCACTATCTTGCGGAACAACTAGATCCCAGTCTTCATCATTTTCTACTGCTTTCATGAAATCATCAGTTATTGCAATTGATATATTAAAGTTTTGAGCAGTTTTATCATCATCTTTCATGTGGATGAAGTCTTTTATTTCAGGATGAGATATTCCTAAAATACCCATGTTGGCGCCGTGTCGTTTACCACCCTGTGTGATCATGTCGGATAAGGAGCTTAACATATTTAGCACAGCTATAGATCCGCACGCTTTACCCTGTGTGGTTTTGATTGGGTTTCCTCTTGGTCGTAACTTACTAAAGGAATAACCTAGACCTCCTCCATATTTTTGAATCATGGCAGAAGATGTAGCTGCTTCCATAATACTCTGCATAGTATCTTCAACTGGTAAAACAAAGCATGCAGATAGTGTTCCTTGTCCTGTTCCTGCATTAAAAAGTGTTGGAGAATTAGGAATAAATACAGTCTTTGCCATTAAGTTGTAAAATTCATTTTCCCAAAATTGTTTTTCATCCCCTGTTTCTTCTGCTGAAGCAACCGCACTCGCCACACGTTCAAACATACCTTTTGGCGTTTCATCTCCTATTAGGTAGCGCACTTTCAATATAGTAAGCGCATTATCCGAAAGTTGAGGGTCAATTTTAGATGTTGTCATTATTAATTTTACTCCTTATGTAGTTAGTGTATGGTTAAAATAAAACTAGAGTTATAATTCTATAAAAGGGGGTCGATAGATAAAAATATATCGGAATTTGATGATTATTGTTAGCCTTTTTTATTATATTTATTTTTGCCTTTCGCCTAATAATTATTATTTTTATTACTTGTTATCTTTATTTCTAAACTCAAATAGTGTTGGTTGCAAATTATCATCTGATTCTTCCTCAAAACTATCTGTGATAGCAGATTCAAGTTCTTCCTTAAATGTTTCAAGGTCAGGGAAATCTTTATAAACACTTGCGTATCTTATGTATGCCACCCTGTCTACTTCTTTCAATTTCTTTACAACAATCTCTCCAATAATTTTACTACCTATTTCACTTCTTCCTCGCTTAAATATATTTGATTCAACTTCTGATACAATTTTATCCAAAGTCCCTGTAGGTAGAGGTCGTTTTGTGCATGCTAGTTTTAGACTGTACATGAGTTTTTCTTTATTAAAGTCTTCTCTTCTACCATCTCTTTTTACTATTGCTATTACGTTGGACTGAACTTGTTCGTATGTAGTATATCTGAGGGCGCACAAAGAACATTCTCTTCTACGTCGAGTAGCTGTTTTTGAGTCTCTCGAATCTATTACTTTCGATTCTCCATGTCCGCAGTGAGGACAAAGCATTTAATTAATATCTCCATATTTATATATATTTAAGCTCCCAGGGACAATATATGCAGAAACTTTACTGATATATTTATAGATCGGGAGCCTAATTCTCACATTAAAAGGATCTATTGTCAATAGGTAAGCACAAAATAACGTATTATTATTATCTACTACACAATATATTGCGGTTTTCGCCACTTGAGCAATAAGTGGTAATTATTCTTATTAGTTATAATAATCTTTTGCAACTTTTGTAATTAATAATATGTATAGGTTTTTAAAGAGTAGTGTTTTGTTTGAAGAGAATTTAAGCAGTAATTAGTTTGTAAAATTAGTAAAAAATAGAAAAAATAGGAATGATCTTAAATTTAAATATTCATATTCCTAGAAAAATATCTAAAATTTACTAAATATTCTTGACAAGCTTCTTGTAAAATGGTAATTTTCATTCGTTGGTAAAAAAATATAAGGAGCTGTGGCTTATACCAAGGGTCGCTCGTTCGTCTAAGGCTACATTGGAAAATGGTTGCATCAATCGACAGTCTCTCCTATCACAAACCAGCACTTCTTGAAGAGGTGCTAACGATCTTGGAACCAAGATCAAATAACAACTTTGTTGACGCTACTTTAGGTGACGGAGGCCACGCTCTAGCAATATTAAATTCTACATTACCGAACGGGCGCCTTCTTGGGTTAGATGCTGATGATCAAGGAGTTTTGAGAGCATCTGAAAGATTAAAGAAATACAGAGGAAGAGTTTGCTTGAAAAATTATAACTTTAATAAATTAGAACAAGCTGTTTCGGAAAGTCAGATTTCTCCTATCTCTGGCATTCTTTTTGATTTAGGTATTTCTTCTTGGCAATTAGACTCAGCGGATAAAGGCTTTAGTTTTAAAGATAAATCTTTAGATATGAGATTTCATTCCCAACAAGTAACAACTGCTCTTCAATTAGTAAATAATCTTGAATATAAAGAACTCTCTTCACTTATTTATAAATATGGTGAGGACCCAAACGCTAACCGAATAAGTAGAGCCATTATAAAAGCTCGACCAATACTCACTGCCAAACATCTAACCGAGATTGTTCAGATGGCAGTACCCCGAAGAGGTAGAAAAATAAACCCGGCTACGAAAACATTTCAAAGTTTACGAATCGCAGTAAATAATGAAATGGAAAATTTAGAATATACTTTATCTTCTCTCATGAGTTTCTTAACTAAAGGTACAAAGATAGTAGTTATTGCATATCATTCACTCGAAGATAGAATTGTAAAAAACTTTATGAAAACTGAGTCTACTGATTGTTTATGTCCAACGACTGTCTTGGTTTGCCAGTGTAATCATACCAAAAGAATCGAGTTAATTAACAAAAAGATAATTAAACCAAGCGAGGAAGAAATAGAGGGGAATCCTCGTGTAAGGAGTGCTCGTTTACGAGCTTGTGTGGTTTTATAAACCTTGTGCTACTAGGTTAAATATTGAGGTTGAGGGGGGCTGTTGATGTATATCAGCGCCTCCGGCGCAAAATTTTTAATAATTGAATATTTTGGAGCTAAATTAAATAAAAAAGTTGGTCAAAACCCTCATGTTGATGGTTCTCCTCAATCTAATAAATAAATGGGTTCAACTTAAAATAAGTAACGATTAGGATTGAAATATGAGTATGTTAGATGAAAAACTAGATCAAGATATAGTAGGTCGTTTATCTAAGGAATTAGATTTAGGAAAAGTCGCATCTGTAGGAAATGCATATGTCTCAATAGATGTTGGAACAACGAAAGTTTGCACTCTTGTTGCACAAATATTAGCCACCGGTGAAGTTGAAATCATTGGTGCTGGGAAATCTAAATCAAAAGGTATGAAAAAAGGACTTGTTGTTGATATAGAAGCTATGACATCTGCCGTACGGGAATCAATAGCTGAAGCTACATTAAATTTAGATATAGAGATCCCTCCAGTATGTATTGGGGTAACTGGTAGTCATATAGTTAGTGTAACGACGACGGGTAAATCATCTATTATGGATGGGAAATCTGAAAAAGTTGTTACTATAAAAGATATGGATGCTGCTGTCGATAATTCACGCCCTAAAGTAGATAATGGACAGGAATTATTACATGTAATACCAATAAGTTACGCTCTAGACGGTACATCCGGTATAAGAAATCCTAGTGGATTAAAAGGCACATCTTTATCAGTAAAAACCCACTCAGTAGTAGGAGAAATAACCTCATTAGATAATATTGTTCAATCTGTGGAAAATACAGGTTTAAAGATGGGTGGAATGGTTTTGGAACCATTAGCTAGTGCGGAATCGGTTTTAAGTGCGGAAGAAAGAGAAATAGGAACGATATTAGTTGATATTGGTGGCGGTACAAGTGATCTTGCATTTTTTAAAAATGGGAAAATGGTATATACCGCAGTGATTCCTGTAGGGGGCTTTAATTTTACTAATGATATAGCTGTAACGTTAGGTATACCGTATGAAACCGCTGAAGAACTAAAAATTAATTATGGAAGAACAATGGCAGTTCCTGAAAGTAGTGATATCGATTTTAACGAACAAATTGAAGTTTCAGTAAATGGTTTAGACGATAAAAAAATAATTACTAAAGGTGACATTTGTCGTTTACTCAATGACCGAGCTTCTGAATTATTAAGATTCGTATTATTAAAAATAAATGAAGCTGGTTTAGATACTATGCCAGCTGGTGGGATTGTATTCACTGGAGGTGGGGCAAATCTACTTGGTTGGGAAGAGTTAACTCATGAATATATTCCAGGTAATGTTCGTATAGCTGCACCAAGAGATATATTAGGTTTGCCTGAAACATTAAAAAGTCCGACTTATTCAACGAGTGTAGGTATTCTCTTATGGGGAATTAATCATCCTGTTGAACAAGTAAGCTATGGAGGTCACCAACCTCAGAAGAAAAAAACTTTTAGTAAAGGAAGGAAATGGTTGAGCTGGTTAACTCAATTTATTTCACCAAAATTTTAGGAGGTATTTATGTTAGAAAATGAAATGGATTTAAATGTAAATAATAAACGGATTGGACGAGCTACTGTCAAAGTTATAGGTGTTGGTGGAGGAGGTTCTAATGCTGTTAATAGGATGTATAGAGAAGAACTTGATGGCATAGAATATATTTGTGTTAACACAGATGCACAACATCTTATGGGGTTAGAAGTTCCAACGAGAATATCAATTGGAGAAAAATTAACCCGAGGCTTGGGCGTTGGTGGAAGTTCTGATTTAGGAAAAGATTCTGCAGAAGAAAGTCGAGACCAACTCTATGAATGTTTACGCGGCGCTGATATGGTATTTGTTGCGGCAGGTATGGGTGGTGGAACTGGAACAGGCGCTTGTCCTATTGTAGCTGAAATTGCTAAAGAAACAGGAGCTTTAACCATTGCAGTGGTAACCAAACCTTTTGGGTTTGAAGGGCATAAAAGGAAAAAAGCCGCTGAAGATGGAATTGCTCAATTACGTGATAGAGTGGACTCCCTAATTATCATCCCTAATGATAGATTATTACAAATAAGTGATATGGAATTAACTACTGATGATGCTTTTAAGATGGCAGATGATGTGTTAAGGCAGGGGATACAATCTATTGCTGAATTAGTTACTAAGTCTGGAACTATCAACTTAGATTTTGCTGATGTCAAAACAATTATGAGTGGCGCA
>VFGE01000039.1 GCA_009392515.1 SAR202 cluster bacterium
TAATCAATTGGTGCCCAAGATGTCTAACCTCTCTATCTGATTTAGAAGTTAAACATTCGGAAGAAAAAGGTGATTTGTACTATATTCGCTATAAAGTTGTAGGCAGAGATGAAACATTAACTGTTGCAACTACAAGACCTGAAACTCTTTTTGGTGATACTGCTGTAGCAGTTAATCCATTTGATGAGCGTTATTCTCATTTATTAGAAAGTAAAATAATAATTCCACTAATTAACAAAGAAGTTAACATTATCTCTGACGAAGCTGTAGAACTAGGATTTGGAACCGGTGCACTGAAGGTGACTCCTGCGCATGACATTAACGACTTTGAAATAGGTTTAAGACATAAATTAGATACAATAAATGTTATGAATCCAGATGGGACATTAAATCAGTTTTCTGGGAAATATGAAGGTAAAGACAGAATGGTTGTAAGAAAGGAATCAGTAGCTGAACTTGAATCACTAAATCTACTTGATAAAATTGAATCAATCGTACATTCCATTGGTCGTTGCGATAGATGTGACACAATTGTTGAGCCTTTGATCAGTAAACAGTGGTTTCTTGAAATGAAACCATTAGCAGAACCTGCAATTAAAGCTGTAAATAATGGAGATATACGAATAATACCCGAACGTTTCACAAAAATATATCTTAACTGGATGAATAACATAAGGGATTGGTGTATAAGTAGGCAGTTATGGTGGGGACATAGAATTCCAGTTTGGTATTGTAATCTTTGTGATAATATGACTGTATCAATTAGTGCCCCTGAAGCTTGCTCTAGCTGCAAGTCAACAGATATATATCAAGATTCTGATGTATTAGACACATGGTTTAGTTCTGGTTTATGGACTCATTCAACTTTGGGATGGCCTAATAATACTAAAGATTTGAATAAATTTTACCCCACTAGTGTTATGGAGACAGGGTATGATATTTTGTTTTTCTGGGTCGCTAGAATGATTGTTTTTGGTATAGAAAATATGGGCGTTTCACCTTTCCATACCATCTATTTACATGGATTGTTGAGAGACGAAACAGGGGCTAAAATGAGCAAAAGTAAAGGGAATGTACTAGATCCATTAGATGCAATTCAAAAATATGGTGCAGATGCTTTACGCTTTGCACTTACTACTGGATCTACACCTGGTAATGATGTAAGGATAAGCGAAAATAAATTAGAATCTGGTAGAAATTTCTGTAATAAAATATGGAATTCATGTCGATTTATTAATTTTTTGTACTCTAAAACTGACGGAAGTATAAATTTTGAGATTGATGAACAAAACCTTAAAATAGAGGACATATGGATTTTATCTAGGTTAAGTATATTAATACAAGATGTAAATAAATTGTTAGAAGACTACCAATTGGGAGAAGCAGAAAGAATTCTTCACGATTATATATGGAGTGATTTTTGTGATTGGTATATTGAAATGGCTAAAGTTCGCTTTGCAGAAGGTGATAAAGAGATTGTTTCGATATTAATTTATATTATGGATATTTTATTAAGACTACTACATCCATTTATGCCATTCATTACAGAAGAATTATGGCATCGCATTCACTCTATTAAATCAAAGACAAATAAAATTACTAGTATTATGATATCAGACTATCCACAATCCTCTATTGAAGTAATTGGAGATGATTCAAAAATTAATATAATTATAGAATTAATTCGTGGAATACGCAATGTTAGGTCTGAATTTAATATACAAGGAAATGAAGATTTAAATATTTATATTGATACAACTAATTCTGATTCACTTGAAATAATTAATATAGAAAAAAGTTTCATTAAAAATACTACCAAAATCAATGATATTTTATTTACTCAAATTAGTGGCACAGATCCATCTAAATCCATAAAATTTGTTGTGTCCGACATAATTGTTACAATACCTCTCTCGGGGTTAGTTAATATGGAGAAAGAGATCGAAAGATTAAATAAGGAACTTTCAGAAGTAGATAATAATATTAATCGATTACAAAATCTTCTAAAAAGCGAAAATTTTGTAAATAAAGCTCCTGAAGAGGTGGTTGAAGCTGAACAAGACCGATTAAATTTATCCCAAGAACGACAATATCAACTTCAGGAAATTCTCAAATCAATTACTTAAATATAATTAATAACCTTTAAATTCAGGTTTTCTTTTTTCTGCAAATGCTCGAGGACCTTCTTTTGCATCTTCCGTGTATCTAGTAAGGGTACTAAGAGTATTGGCGAATTGTACTGCATTTGGTAAATCCATAGAAAGCCCGCGTATTATTGCTTCCTTTAATGATCTCACGGCTACAGGAGCTAATTGAGAGATTTGATGGGCTAATTCTATTGCCCTACTTTTTGTATTTTTTAAAGGTACAACCTCATTGACTAATCCAAATTGCATAGCTTCATTTGCATCAAAAACTTTTCCGGTTAATAACCATTCCATAGCTTTGGCATAGGAAACTTGTCTAGGTAAATTTGCAATTGCTGGCCCTGCCCCACTAAACCCTCTGAGAATTTCAGCGTAGCAAAAAGTTGATGTTTCTGAAGCAATCCTAATATCCGTAGTTTGGCATAATATGTTAACTCCATCTGCATAACAATAGCCATTAACTGCTGCAATTACTGGTTTAAAAAATGTATCTGGATATCCACTTGCTACACCTACTATATTGGTTGGTGACCAAAAATGTTGATTTACAGATTGTTCATTTCCTTTCGACATATTTACGAGGTCAGCACCTGCAGTAAATGCTTTATCTCCAGCACCAGTAAGGACTACTACACGAACTTGATTATCCAAACGAACTTTTTCGAAGGTTTCTCTTAGACAATTTCTCATTTCTTCATTAATAGCATTATGTTTTTCGGGTCTATTCATAGTGATAATTGCTACATTATTATTAATTTCTAACAAAACTGTGTCACTCATAGCCGTCTCCTTTTTTAATTGTAATTTAATCTATCAGAACGTATTATGATGTAAATACAAATTTGAGACTTTTATTATGAGAGATAATTTTGTTCTAGAAAATATGAAAAAAGGAATACCTTGCTTAGGGATTTCACTTACTTTTCCTTCTACACATATGTTAGAAATGTGTGCTTATGCTGGTTTTGATTGGGCTTTGATAGACTGTGAACATGGAAGTATGTCTAATGAATCTGTTGAATCATTAGTGATAGCTTCTGAAGCTGCAAATATAATTCCCATTGTCCGTCCTTCTACTGCGTTTAGTACAAACCTTGGCCCATTACTTGATAGAGGTGTTATGGGAGTACAGTTTCCTCACATTAGTACATTAGAAGACGCTAATAAAATTATTGAACAAACAAAATATCCACCTAAAGGCTTTAGAGGCATAGGGTCTTCGGCTCTACGTATTTCTAAGTATGACATTGGTGTTTCACGATCAGAGTATATGAAATGGGCTAATTCTAATCTACTTATATGTATTCAAATTGAGGACCAAATTGGTTTAAATAATATAGAAAAATTATCTGAAATAGATGATATAGATGTGATTTTTGTAGGACCTACGGACTTATCTATTTCTCTTGGATATATGGAGAGAACTGAAGAATTTGATAAATTGTTAGTTGACACTCTACAAAGTATAGTAAAACTAGGAAAAATTGCTGGTTGTGCTGGTACTCCAAGTTGGATAAATGAATACCGAAATATAGGAGTTAATTACTTATATACCCATATTCCTTCGATTATAACTACGGCTGTAAAAGATATGATAGATAAAAATAATAATAAAATTTAGATTTTTATTCTGTTTAAAAAAGTTTTAGCTCCGTTTTTTAACCAAGGATCAAATGAGGTCATTAAGAATTTAGCACCTAATTCTACATATTTCTGAACGTTGTCGTCTGTTACAAGTGTACCGGCAATTTTATTTTTATTAACAATTTTGTCTATAGCCTTATCAATTGTTGATTGAACATCAGGGTGGGAAATGTTGCCCAAGTGCCCTATACTTTGAGCAAGATCACCTGGTGCGACACTAAATACATCTATGTTGTCCACTGATAAGATTTCATCGAGATTATTTATTGCTTTAATATCTTCAATTAATACGACAACTAAGGTTTCTAGATTTGCTTTTTCAAAATAATTATCTACGCCAATTCCTTGCCTACTTACAAAGTTCCCCCTTTTACCCAAAGGTGCAAATTTTGAACCTTCTACTACGTTTAAGGCATCTTGTTTTGTATCAATATGTGGAACAACTACACCCTGTGCACCTACATCAAAGGTTCTATATATCAAGCCCTGTTCGTTGTAATTTACTCTTACTATTGAGGTCATTCCATATAAATCAGCAGCTCTGGTTAAATTTGGTATATCGCTAAAATCAATCGCCCCGTGTTCTGTTTCAATCCATATACCATCAAAACCTAATTGGCCTGCAAACTCTACCATATCAGGGCTAAATGCTACCGGTGACATCAGTACGGTGGTGATTTCGCCTTTTGCTAGTTTATTTTTTATTTTATTTGGACGTAATTCAAACATGTTACACCTCTCTGTTTTTATCAAATTCCATCAATATCCTTAAATAGTCTTTTGAATGATTTTGATAGATATCTTGTTGTAAAGATTGAACATTATTATATAACTCTTTTTCTTCATCAAAATATCCTGTGTTACCTAATGTATAGTTGTCCATTAGTTTATATATTTTATTACCATTGACCCAATACATTTGGATTGTGATATCTATTGCAGGTGGTTCGTATATTATAAAGTAGGAGTCTTTATTAATACTTTCTTGATATGATTTTTCTGGCTGGTATACTACCCATCCATGATTACCTATTGTATTTTTCAAATGTTCATAAGCTAAAAAGCTTGTTAGATTATTTTCAAATTCAAGTATATCTATATAAGAACATATATGATTTCCATTCATATTAACATCAGGATACTTCCCAAAAGTTATCATTGGATAATTTGAGAATGGTTCGTATTGTAAATATAAGTCCCGAGTTACTTCTTCTGAAATTAATTCATGAATTGTTACATTGTGTTCTTTGTGTATAGTTTTACACCACTTTGTTTGATTAGTGACAACAGAATTATTCAATAAATTAAAATCATCTTCATTATTAAAATAACTTTCGCATAAACTAGTATTAAATTTGCATAGATTGTCTTTTTTGTTTAATGAAAGATTGGAATCAACAGGAGTTGGAGTCACTGTTGGTATACTTGACAGTCCAGCATCTACATAATAATTTAAATCTTCTTCTGATGAACAGGCTATTAAAAGAAATAATAATGTTATTACTAAATGTCTCACGATATAATAAATTCCTTATTTATAATTTTGGTTTTATGGATGTCATTAAATTTTTTTAATCCTTTTGCAGTATCGCTTGCTATTCTGGAGCTATCTTTTGTGCCTATTCTTAGTTTAAATAACCAATATGTAAATTCTTTAAGTTCAGTAATTTCTCTGATATCTCTTGTTTCGCCATAATTTAGTATTTGAAATTGATTTATCAAGGCTTTTTCAGAATAACCATAAATCTTTTTATATGCATCTGATGTAAAGTTTGCGTAATTAGTTAGCCCATTAGCATATCGTTCTTTTTGTATTTCTTCTTCAACGGAATATAGAAGGCATTCTTCAATTATAATTCCATAAAAATAGTTTAAATGTCCACTATATTTATCAAAACCTATGGCTTGTTTAAATTCGTTTGAAGTATAGCCATTGGGGATAATATTGTTAAATAATAATTCATGTGCTTCCTTTGCAGGAATAAGATCTCTAGATTCATTTATTATTCTATTTGCGAGCATTTTCCAATCAAATGCTTCTTTTTGTAGAAGATATTTGTAAGTAAATTTCCCAATAATTTCTTCAGGAACTCTCCAATATTTGATAGTGTTTAGTAATTCTCTTACCCAATCATTTCCACTAATTATAGATTGTTGAAATATGTGTACCAAATCTCTATTTTCAATTTTATCTTCAGAGATATTAAACGAACTATAATTCCAAGTATTGTTATTAGTTTCCATGACACCTTTTATATTTTTTCCCACTTCCACACGGACATGGATCATTTCTACCTATACGAGAATTGCTAATAGTAGATGTATTATTCGTTGAATTTGTTATTGGTGTTTTGTTTTGAGTTTGATAGTCTCTTGAGTTTGCAATATTCGAAACATTAAATATACTATGTGAAATACCTTGGCCAATTTTTTCTATAATTGTATCAAATAAATTGCGAGATTCACGTTTATACATAACTAGTGGGTCTCTTTGACCATAGGCTTGTAATCCTATACTTTCTCTAAGGTTTTGCATTGTTGTTAAATGCTCAACCCACACTGAGTCCATAACCCTTAACATAAACCCAATTTGTAGACTTTTATGATTCTCATCTTCAATAAATTGCTCTATATAAAGTTTTTCAAAATATTCTATTGCAATATTTATATAATCTTCAGGATTGTTAATCTCTGATGAAACAAATTGATCAAATCCTGGCAAAATCCTATTAAGATCATTTATCAAAGGCTCTGTTAAGTCTATTGTATTATCATGGATATTTTCTTCATAAAATGAATCAACAATATTTTCAATTTCTTTTACAAATATTTCTTTCAAAATTTCTAATAGATTATTATCGTTGAGAATGTTCATTCTTTTATCATATATAATTGATCGCTGAATATTCATAACATCGTCATATTCAACCAAATGTTTTCTGATATCGAAATTATGTCCTTCCACTTTTATTTGAGTTTGGTTAATAGCTCTAGTTACTAAAGTGTTAGTCACAGGCTTATCATCCATACCAACTTTGTTCATTATAGTTTGTACTCTGTCCATACCAAATCTTCTCATTTGCTCATCTTGTAAAGAAACATAAAATTGTGTTGTACCTGGATCTCCTTGACGACCTGATCTACCTCTAAGCTGATTATCTATTCTTCTTGCCTCATGTCTTTCAGTTCCAATAATGTAAAGGCCACCTAATTCAATTACTTCATCATGTTCTTTTTGCCAATCAGCAGGATCACGATCTTCAGGATTGCCTCCTAAAACAATGTCAGTACCTCGTCCAGCCATGTTGGTCGACACAGTCACAGCACTCAATCTTCCAGCTTGTGCTACTATTGAAGCTTCTTTCTCATGTTGCTTAGCATTTAGTACTTGATGAGGTACTCGACGTTTTTTAAGTAAGTTACTTAGTTGTTCAGATTTTTCAATAGAAGCAGTTCCTATAAGAACAGGTCTTTTTAATTGATACAAATCATTTATTTGCTCTACTAATGCATTGAGTTTATAATTTTCATTCAAAAAAATTAAGTCGTTTAGATCTTCTCTAAGCATTGGTCGATGGGTGGGGATACTAACAGATTCTAATTTATATATTTTATAGAATTCTTCTGCTTCAGTAGCAGCTGTACCTGTCATTCCGGACAATTTTTTATACAATCTAAAATAGTTTTGTAGAGTAATACTTGCATAAGTAACACTTTCTTGTTGTATCCTTACTTGTTCTTTAGCTTCTAATGATTGATGTAATCCTTCAGAATATCTTCTACCAGGCATTAATCGTCCTGTAAATTCATCTACTATGACAACCTCGCCATTGGATACAACATAATCAACATCTTTTTGGAATATGTAGTGAGCTTTCAAGCTGTTTTCTACATAGTGTGCAAGTAAATAGTTTTCTTGAGAATACATGTTGTCTACTTTTAAAATTGTTTCAAGTTTAGTTATTCCATCTTCAGTTAGAAGAGCAGTTCGTTCTTTTTCGCCAATTTCAAAATCGTCTTCATGTTTTAGTTGTTTTACGGCAAGATTAACCTTTTTATATACATCCGTTGGTTGTTGCGATGGGCCACTGATTATTAATGGTGTTCTAGCTTCATCGATCAAGATATTATCTACTTCATCAACTATGGCGTAATTTCTATCTCGTTGAGATAACTGATGATTTTGAATCACCATGTGGTCTCTTAAATAGTCAAATCCAAATTCATTGTTAGTACCATATGTTATATCAGCTAAATACGCATCTTTTCGTGAACATTCTATAAGTTGAGGTACTTCTTTATTTGTATCAAAATTGCCATTGTAAGCAAATGCGTGTCCATTGTATTGTAGACAGGCAACAGAGAGTCTTAAAAAATTGAAAACAGGCCCCATCCATGAACAATCTCTTCGTGCTAAATAATCATTTACGGTAACTAAATGCACTCCTTGTCCAGATAAAGCATTTAAATATAGAGGTAAAGTAGCTGTGAGTGTTTTTCCTTCTCCGGTCCTCATTTCCGCAATTGAACCTTGGTGTAATACAATACCACCCATTAATTGGACATCATAATGTCGTTGACCTAAAATTCGATTTGATGCTTCTCGTACAACTGCAAATGCTTCTGGAAGTATTTCTTCTAATGGGGCACCATTAGAAATCTTATCACGGAAATATTCGGTTTTATTTGCTAATTCTTCATTGGTTAGTACATTGATTGACACTTCTAATGAATTAATAATATCTACTTTTTGTTGAAGTTGTTTTATTACTTTTTCATTAGAGTCAGAAAATATATTCAATAATTTGGTAAGCATTTGTACTCTCTTCCATATTATTCGTCATTGAACATAGCTCCTACTGATAGGCCATTATGAATTCTGTGGATTGCTTCACCTAGCAATGGTGCAACGGAAAGAACAGTGATTTTATCAGAAGGGTTTTTGTCATCTAAAGGCAAAGTGTCTGTTATGATTAATTCCTTTAATGAACTTTCTGCAATTCTTGAAGTTGCTGGGCCTGAAAGTACTCCATGAGTAACACATGAATATATATCTTTAACCCCTCGATTTTTAAGAGCTTCAATTGTTGATACCAAAGAGCCTCCTGTATCAAGTTCATCGTCAACTGTTAAGGCAGTTTTGCCTTCAACTTCACCAATAATATTTAAAGCTTCTGTTGTGTCATTATTCCCTACTCTTCTTTTTTCCATAATTGCTAATGGAACATTAAGACCTGCAGCAACATTTCTTGCTCTTTTGGTTGCTCCCATATCTACAGCCACAACTACCAAATTGGGGATGTTTTTTTCTTGAATATATCTGGTTAATATAGGGATTGCTGTGAGTTCGTCTACAGGGATGTTAAAAAAGCCTTGAATTTGGCCTGCATGTAAATCAATTGTAAGAACTCTGTCAGCACCTGCAGTAGATATTAAGTCAGCAATTAATCTTGCGGTTATAGGTACTCTTGGCTGATCCTTTTTATCTGTCCTTCCGTAGGCAAAATAAGGAATAACTGTAGTTATTCTCCCAGCTGATGCTCTTTTGGCGGCATCTATCATAATAAGAGTTTCCATTATTTTGTCATTAACTGGATTGCTAAATGGTTGGACAATAAATACGTCTCTTTCACGTATGTTTTCTTCTATTTGCACAAAAGTATTATCATTTGCAAATTTATGTATATTGAGTCTACCGTTAGATATGCCTAAATACTCACATATAGAGTCAGTTAGTTGTATATGGGAAGTCCCACTTAAAACCCTTAATTCTTTATAATCTGCCATTACCTTCCCTCATATGTAGGTTTTCTTTTTTCACGGAAAGCCTGTACGCCTTCACGATGATCTTGCGATGTTAAAGTTATAGTTTCTGCAGCAGCAGCCATTTTCATGGCTGTTTCTAAATCAAATTCCAATCCTTTGTAAAGCATAAGTTTAGCAATGCGAATAGCTATTGGAGGACCATTTGCAATTCTAGTAGCCATATCCATAGTAAAGTTTTCTAATTCATCTTCTTCAACTAGATGGTTGAGTAAACCGTGGTGTTTAGCTTCTTCTGCCTCCAAGAAATCCCCAGTAAACAATAACTCAGCAGCCTTTGATACACTTCCTAAAGCCTTAGCATATAGCCAGGTGCCGCCATAGCCAGGAAATAATCCAATTCGAACAAAGGCAACCATAAACCTAGATTTAGGTGTACCTATTCTAATATCGCACGCACATGCTAAATCAAATCCAGCTCCTACTGCAGCTCCATTAACCATAGCAATTGTAGGTTTTTCCATCCGTTGGAGTCCAAGTATCATAGATTGAGCTGTCTTAAATCCTCTGCGAATTTCTTCCGCTCCTCTTTCACCTGAATGTGGTCCTTGATTATCACCACCTGCCATCCCTCCAGTATCAGCACCAGAACAAAAACCTCTACCTTCCCCTGTTAGTATTAATACTCTTGCATCATCATTATCGGAAACTTTTTCAATTGCATCCACAAGCTCTAATCCCATTTCTCGAGTTATAGAGTTTAATTTTTCTGGTCGACGAAGGGTAAGTTTCGCAATCTTAGTTTCTGGATTTATATCTAATGAAATGTTGTTGTAATTTGCCATTTGATAACATCCTTATACATTGGAATATAATTAAATAGAACCAATATATTCTACAGTGCTTAATGCGCTAAATCAATCAAATGAGATGTTTTCAAAATTATTCAGATGGGTGGTGTATTTTATTCGGTGATTTGGCTAATAATATTACAAATGTTCCCATTAAAAACATTACTAACAACCCATTAAATGCTAAAGTGTAAGTTTTCATTGTGTCATAAATTAAACCAATAATAATTGGACCTAATGCTGATGCTCCTGTGGTAAAAGGTGTTAAAAAACCTCTAATAGAACCCACAAACTCTCTTCCGTAATAATCAGCCCAAGCAACATTGCTCAACACAATATGCCCTCCTACACAAATACCATAAATTACAGCAAATAATAAAAGCATAAATACTGAAGTTGCAAAGAATTGTAATATAGCTAATCCTATTGCACAGCCTATATACAAAATAGCCATACAGTACTTAACTTCGATTTTTTCTACTAAAAACCCCCATACTAATCTCCCACAAGAAGCAGTAACAGCATGAACGCTTAACACTAAAGCTGCGACACCAGTTGAAAAACCATGATCCGTAATATAACTAAATTCGTGAACTACCACGGAGGCAACACCAACACCACCAATAAGCATAGAAAATGTTAATATCCAGAGAGTATTGGTTTTTAATGCTTCGCTTAATGTCCATGATTTATCAGTGATATGTTTTTTATTATTCGATAAGTTAGACTCTATTTCAGATTGAGTTTTAGCGCCATCTGGTAACAGTCCTATATCTTCTGGTTTTCTAACCATTAACGTGGAAACGGGGAAAAGTAAAAAGAAAAATATAACAGATATTAAAATCCAACCCATACGCCAACTTGAATTTAGAATAACCAACCCTACAATAGGCGCTAGGATTGCACCAGCAGCTGTATTGCCCATTGTGCTAAATGCAGTTGCTCTTCCTCGATATTTGATAAACCATTTCAAAACTGTGGCATTTGCGACGACCCCTCCCATTCCTGCACCACCAGCAAGCCCAACTAAAATAAATGCTAAATAAAATTGCCAAACTGTATGTACTTGAGTTAATAGTAAACATGCTATTCCTCCAGCAATTGAAGAGGTCACCATGATTAATTGAGGCCCTTTATTATCTACATATTTACCCAAGAAGGGAGCTAACCCCGCTGTTACAAACGTTCTTAGAGTAAGAGCACCAATTAATGTAGATCGACTCCAGCCTAAATCTTCGGACATAGGCTTTAAGAAAACACCAAAAGTAAAACTCTGCATACCTCCACCTGCAAAAGAGCCTAAAAAAGCACCTAATACTATTATCCACCCATAAAAAAAAGGAGTTTTACTATCTACTAATTGATATCTGTTTTTCTTTATCTTCAATATTTGTAAGTTAAATATTTTTATATAAATATTTAATAGTTTATATTAATATGTGTTAAAAAATAACAAATGTTCGTTCTTTAAATTCAATTATTAATAGTAATTTAATCTAATAGGTAATACGAGAATTTAAATTTAGAGAATATCTATACGTGCGAAGAAACATATTAATTCTATTTCTACTTGAATTGATCATCTATATATGTTTTTATATACCTAATAATAGATAAGGAGTTTATTTATGGATAACGCAGTAATAGTTAGTGGTGCACGAACCCCAATAGGACGATATGGTGGTGCATTTAAATCTTTGAAAGCTTCTGATTTAGGTTCAATAGCCATTAAAAGTGCAATTGAACGATCTGGTATAACAGCATCTGATGTAGAGGAAGTAGTATTAGGTAATGCTCTTCAAACAGATGAAGCAGGTTATGCAGCTCGTATGGCTTCATTAAAATCCGGAATTTCATATGAAGTTCCAACTATTGCTATAAATCGACAATGTTCTTCAGGTTTAGAAGCAATTAATATTGCTGCACAAATGATCATTTCTGGTGCTATTGATATAGCTGTTGCAGGCGGTATAGAACATATGTCAGGTGCTCCTTACTTGATGAGGAATGTTCGATGGGATGGTTTGAGAATGGGAGATGGGAAACTTCAAGACTCATTGATTGAAGGTTTAAATTGCCCCGCTAATCAATACCATATGGGAGTTACTGCTGAAAATGTAGCACAAGAATTTGAAGTCTCTAGAATTGACCAAGACGAATTAGCTGTACTGAGTCATCAGAGAGCAGTTAAAGCTATAGAGAATGGTCGTTTTGATAAATATTTAGTATCTGTTGAGGTACCTCAAAGGAGAGGTGATCCCGTATTAGTTTCTACTGATGAACAGCCACGTGCTGATGCTAGCTTCGAGTCCTTATCAACATTAAAACCGGTCTTTCGTGAAAATGGTACTGTGACAGCAGGAAATTCCTCTGGAATCAATGATGGTGCAGCTGCAGTTGTTATAATGTCAGAATCAAAGGCACAAGAATTAGGTTTAAAACCAATAATGAAATGGGTTAATAGATCAGTCGCTGGAGTAGAACCTTCATTAATGGGTACTGGTCCGGTTCCAGCAGTACAAAAATTAATTAAGAAAACAGGAATTAATATTGGAGATATAGACCTAATTGAGTTAAATGAAGCTTTCGCCTCACAAGCACTGTATTGTATGAGAGAGTTAGATTTAGATATTGATGTTACTAATGTTAATGGAAGTGGTATCTCATTGGGACATCCAGTTGGAGCTACAGGTGCAATAATGACAGTTAAATTGATGGAAGAAATGGAATATCGTGATATTAATATCGGTTTAGCAACGATGTGTGTAGGTGGTGGACAGGGTTGTGCAACTATATTTGAACGTTTGAATTAGTTAAGGTTAAAGTTATGAGTACAACCAAAGAAGTAGCAAAATTTGTATTAGATTTGGATTTTGAATCATTAGATTCAGATGTTATAAATGCAGGTAAGAAAGCATTTATAAACTTTTTAGCTGTTTCAATATATTCGTCAACTGATCCAACTTTACAAATATTATTAGAATTATTTAATGAAAACACAAATAAACAATTCGCTTCTATAATTGGGACTAATATAAAAAGTAACTTAGACAATGCAACTTTAGCAAATGGTTATCTTGGACATTTAGAAGATTTTGATGACACCCACTTTCCCACAATCATCCACCCTTCTTCCCCTACTTTTCCTTCGGCTCTAGCTTTAGCGGAAAATATGGGTAAAAGCGGCAAAGAATTCCTACTTGCTTCCATATTGGGTATAGAAATTTGTTGTCGTGTAGGTGTTGCAATGCATCCGTCTCATTATGATCAAGGATGGCATATAACAGGAACTACTGGTGTGTTTGGCTCAGCAATCGCATCGGCAAGTTTACTAAATCTAAATCAATTACAGTTGCAAAATTGTTTGGGTATAGCAGGAACACAAGCCGCTGGTGTTCGAGAAGTTTTTGGAACTATGTCTAAGCCATTTCATGCAGGACGTTCTTCTCAATCTGGATTATTGGCAGCTAACCTTGCTTCAAAAGGATTTACTTCAGCTACGAATATTTTTGAAGGGAGAAGAGGGTTTTTTGATGTTCTTGCTCCGGAGTATGACTTAAATATATTAACGAACAACTTGGGTTCTAAATGGGAAATATTCCAAAATGGACTTAAGCCTTATGCTTGTGGCGTTGTAAACCATCCACTAATTGATGCAATGATAAAGTTTAAAAATGAGAATCAATTTACTATAAATAATATTAAAAGTATTAAAGCTTATGTACATTATTTAGTTCCAGAGTTAGTTGGGCATAAACAGCACCCTACTATTGGATTGGAAGGAAAATTTTCATTTCATCATAGCATGGCTGTAGGTTTGTTGTATGGCCGTGCTACCCCGTTGGAATATACTGATGATATTGTTAAAGATTCTGATGTTGAAAAATTAAGAAATATAATTGAATGTGAAATTCGCGAAGACTTCACTGAAGAACAGGCAATTGTTGAAGTTACTTATACTGACAATACTGTTGCTGTTGTAGAAGTGGGAAGTTGTTCTGGATCACCAGAAAATCCATTAACCGACAAACAATTAACTGACAAATTTAACATATTGGTTCAAGAAACTCTTGGTGAAAAAAAGACTGAGCAATTACTTGATGTGCTTTGGAATCTTGAGGAAGTTGATAATGTGGCATCGATCTTTCCTATGATGCTTATTTAAGTATTGTTAAACAATAATTTTATTTTATAGCTTTTTGAAATGCTGCTTCAAAACCAGGTATTGATCCTTCTAATTCATCCTGAGTTACGCAGTATGAGATCCTGAAATATCCTTGCTTGCCAAAAGCCGACCCAGGTACTACTAGGACATTTTGTTCTTTTAATAATTGGATAAAATCTCTATCATTTATTAAAGGCGATTTAGGGAACATATAAAATGCACCCTCAGGCTTTTTTACTTCATATCCTATGTTAGATAATGCATTGAATAAAAAATCCCTTTTTTGAGTATACCCTGTTATATCTACTGTGATATTTTGTAAATCCCCAACAATATTTTGCATTAATGCTGGTGCATTAACAAAACCAAGTGTTCGGTTACAAAAAATCATACCATCAATTAGGGTTTCTGCATCTTTTAATAGAGGATTAACCGCTATATACCCAATGCGCTCTCCAGGTAAACCCAGATCTTTTGCATGTGACGTTGCAACTATTGTTCGATCATGAAATTTATATAAAAAAGGATATTCTTTGTCGTCATAAATTATTTTTCTATAAGGTTCGTCGCTAATAATAAATATATTAATATTTAATTCTTTTTCCTTTTCATGTATGACATTAACAATATCCTGTATAACTTCAGGAGGATAAATTACTCCAGTTGGGTTGTTTGGAGAATTAATAATTATTGCCTTAGTATTTTGTGTAATAGTTTTTTTAAGTTCATTAATATTTGGATAAAAATTATCATCACAATCTACTATAAATGATTCTCCATTATGATTATCAATATAAAAACGGTATTCTACAAAATAGGGATTAAGAATAATAACATTGTCTCCATCATTTAATAATGTTTTTAAGACAACATTGAGAGCACCTGCTGCGCCACAAGCCATAATTATATTGTTTTCTGAAAATTCTAATTTAGTTTCTTTGCTCAAGTTGTCGGCAATTGATTTCCTTGTAAATTGATAACCGGAATTAGGCATGTATCTATGAATTCCATTAGGGCGTGTATGAACTATATTTTGAAGCGCAGAGTAAAATTCATCAGGAGGCTCAATTATTGGATTTCCTAAAGAAAGATCAAATACATTTTCGGCGCCATATTTTTGCTTCATGATAGCACCCTCCTCAAACATCTTTCGGATTTCTGAACCTTGTTCAAGAAAGCTATTAATCTTTTTAGAAACGTATCCCATAAGCACCTGTAATTTTAGTTATTAAAGAAATTTATCATTAAAAAGATTACTAATCAACCTTTCCTATAATTACATCAATAGTATGTACTTTAATTAATTTGTCTCCTCTGATATACTCTCCAAGCGTCTATAAATTTCAACTCAAATGATAGGAGACCTATGCCCGGAATTGCAGTTATCGGAGGCCAATGGGGTGACGAAGGTAAAGGAAAGATTATTGATTATCTAGCTGAGAAAACTCAATATGTTGTTAGATATTCTGGTGGTAATAATGCCGGCCATACAGTAATTAATTCTGAAGGAGAATTCGCTTTAAATTTAATTCCATCTGGCATCTTTTGGCAAAATGTAACTCCAGTAATCGGTAACGGTTTAGTTGTGGACCCAGAGGTCGTAACTCAAGAAATATTTGGACTTCAAGATAGAGGTATAAATACTGAAAAATTGATTATTAGTGATCGAAGTCACGCAATAATGCCTTATCATATTTTATTGGATCAACTTGAAGAGCAATCAAAGGGTAATAACGCTATTGGAACAACAGGAAAAGGAGTTGGCCCAGCCTATGTAGATAAAATTTCCCGTATAGGAATTCGTATAGGAGAATTAGCTAATTTGTATAATGATCCATCTTCTTTAGATAGTTTTGTTATAAAATTAACAAATATCCTAACAATTAAAAATAATATTATTACTAAAATATATAATTCCGATCCTATAGAATTAGAACCTTTGTTAGAACAATGTAAAATATGGGGCGAAAGATTATCGACATATGTATTTCAAACTGATCATATATTGCATGATGCCCTAGAACGTGGCGAAAACGTATTGTTCGAGGGGGCACAAGGAGCATTGTTAGATATCGATCATGGTACTTATCCTTTTGTAACATCATCTTCTCCAACTATTGGGGGAGTGTTTACAGGTACCGGAGTGCCATATACTGCTATCGATGAAGTTGTTGGTGTTTTCAAAGCCTACACTACGAGAGTAGGTTCTGGACCAATGGTAACTGAACTACATGATACAGTTGGAGAACATATTCGAGAAAAAGCAAAAGAATATGGGACTACTACAGGGAGAGCGAGAAGAGTTGGATGGTTTGATGCTGTTGCTGCCAGATTTTCAGCACATATTAATGGTTTTACATCGATTGTTTTAACCAGATTAGATGTTTTAGATGGATTTGATGAATTAAAGATTTGCAATAAATATCAATTTGGTGATAAAACTATTTCAGATTTCCCTACAGACAATTCAACATTAAATAGATGTCAACCGATCTACGAAACATTACCAGGGTGGTCTGATCCGACGGCATCTATGACTGGTTTGGATAACTTTCCAATCAATGCTTTGGAGTATGTGAAAACTCTAGAAAAATATATTGGGGTACCGATAAAAATAATTTCCACCGGTCCTCAAAGAGAAGAAACTGTATTAGTAGAAAGTTTTGTGAATGAAATTTAAGGAGGCTATATGAAACTATTATTATTTGATGATTATCAATTAGGTGTATTGAATAAAGATGGAAATGTTGTAAATGTATCTCAAGAAATTGAAAACTTTGAAAAAATGCCTCCAAATTTGCGAGTTGTTGAAGTCATAAATAATTGGTCTAAATACCAATCTAAATTTAATGATTGTATTGAAAAAAATGCTGGTACGGATTTATCTGGGCATAAAATTCGACCCCCTTTACCTAAGCCTGGGAAAATGGTTTGTATGGCAGTAAATTATATGGAAAATGGCACTAGGAGTGAACCTGCCCCTATAAATGCTTTCCTCAAGTCTCCAAATTCAGTTATTGGGGATGGCGATACTATTGAAATGTCAGAACAAGATGCCATTGTTTTTGAGCATGAAGCAGAATTAGCAATGATTATTGGCAAAGAAGCAAAAAATGCCAAACAAGACGACTGGAGAGATTATATATTTGGTTATATGAATTTTATCGATGTGTCTTCGCGAGGCTTAGGAGCCCCACCTATGGACAGTTTTTTTGCTATGAAATCACCTAATACTTCTGCTCCTATGGGACCATTTATTGTTACCGCCGACGAGATTCCAGACCCATTGAATTTGGATGTCAAGTTATGGGTAAATGGGAAATTGCGACAAGATTACCATACGAGTGATATGGCGCATAAAATACCTCGTTGTATTGAATGGACTTCATCAATTACTAAATTAAACCCAGGGGATATTGTTCCTACAGGAACTAATCATAGAGGATTAGGTCCTATTCATGACGGGGATAAAATCGAAATGGAAATTGAAAATATGGGGAAACTTACTGTATTCGTTAAAGATTCTTTAAAACGCCAATGGGCGGACGAAACAAGGCTTGAGCGACAAGAAAGAGGAGAACAGGAGACTATGGCTCCCCGAATTAAGTAAATATATAACATATGGAGTTTATCTTATGAAATTATTATTGTTTGATCGTGATAAATTAGGTGTTTATAAAGGTGAAAATGTAGTTGATGTATCTGATGCTGTGAAAGGAAATACATATTTTTCCCCACAAGAAATCATGAATGATGTTATTGCTAATTTTAGTACTTATAAACCAAAATTACAGGAAATTGTTAATTCCGATGATGGGGTCCCTGCTAGTTCGCTAAGAATTAGTGCTCCTCTTCCCTATCCCAACCAATTAATTGCAATGGCAGTTAATTATATGGAATTTGGAGCAAGATCAGCACCAGCACCAATTAATGCTTTTTTGAAGTCTCCTGATTCAGTAATCGGAGATGGAGATACTGTTCAATTACCATCTGCAGATGCTGCAATATTTCATCATGAAGCAGAATTAGGCTTGGTTATTGGTAAAAGAGGATTTAAAATTGAAGCTAAAGATGCATATGACTATATATTTGGATATGTTAATTTTATCGATGTTTCTGCAAGAGGTTTAGGAAATGGTAGTTTTTATTGGGGGAAATCATGGGATACATTCGGTCCGATGGGACCTTGTATCACTACAGCAGATGAAATTTCTGATCCACAAAATCTTGATATAAAATTATGGGTGAATGATGTTTTAAGGCAAGACTTCAATTCCAATGATATGGGCCATAACATTGCAAGATGTATAGAATGGGTTTCCCAAACAACTGTTTTGGAACCTGGTGATATTATTGTTACAGGCACTAACCACCAAGGATTAGGTGCTATTCAAGATGGGGATAAAATTGAAATAGAAATTGAAAATTTAAATCGTTTAACTGTTCATGTTAAAGATGATCTCAAACGTGAATGGCCTAAAGGAATAGATCAAGCTACTGCTGATCGAGCTGCCGGTAGAACCACTACAGGTGGATTTGGTGAAAGGAGTTAAATATGGTTGCTGAAGAAGGTAAAGTATTATTAGATTGGGATGCCCTTGAAATTGGTGAAACTTTTCCTGTATATGAATATATGATTCAACAGGATAATATTGATCAATTCCGAAAAGGCGTAATGGATACAGAAGCATCTTTTCCTACAATTTCTCACAAGGTAGATGTGAGACAGTACGATAAAAAGTATACAGATAATGGATCAGTTAACGCTAGATGCTCATTTTTTTGTTATAATGCCCCAATTCCTGGAAAACGTTTATATGTTACTGCATGGATAGCCGATAAGTATTTAAAACGAGGGAAAAATTATATCGTGACTGAAGCTGTTACTACTGACGAAGATGGGAGATTAATTGATCGAGTTATAACTCATGAAATGAAACAACCTGGGGAAGTAGGTAAAAAATGGGGATAGAATATAGAACTTATAATTTAGGAGATGAAATTACGCCATTGGTTAAAACCATGTCTCAAGAAGCCATAAATGACTTTGAAGGCAGTGCAGGTGTTAAACATCCAACACAATTTACTGATACCGAATTTGCACAAGAAAGATTAGGGACAGCTGGAACAATAGCTTCAGGAAGAATGTCTGTAACCTTTTGCCTAGAATTAATGCGTCGTAATTTTGGTGCCGATTCATTTAATCGCACTGGTATGGTGGATTTACGAAACTTACGCCCTGTGCGTCCTGGAAATACTATTACCTTCACAGGTAAAATCATTGATATCTCTCGTGAAGCTAATGGTAATAAAATAACTGTTGAAATTAATGCAACAAATGATGAAGGCAACCTTACTGGCGTTGGTAAAGGTAGTGTAATTGTCCCTAGTGGCTATTTTGCTCCAGAAGAATAATAAAGGAGAATTCAATGCTTGAACCCTTAGGTAAATACGAAACAGCAATGGTTGTAACCGCTCATCCAGATGATGCAGAATTTGGTTGTTCAGGTACTGTTGCCAGATGGATTTCTGAAGGTACACAAGTTGTATATGTATTAGTAACTGATGGTAGTAAAGGAACTGAAGATAGATCTATTTCTCCGGAACAACTTGCAGAAATTAGAAGAAATGAGCAAATAGAAGCAGGTAAGATATTAGGGCTGAAAGATGTCGTATTTCTTGACTATCCTGATGGCTACTTAGAACCTACATTAGATGTAAGAAGAGATATATCTAAACAAATTCGTATTCATAAACCTCAAATACTAATAACTACCAATCCTAATAGAACATTAACTGGTGAAAATTACATTGGGCATCCAGATCATTTTGCTGCTGGTGAGGCAGCATTATCAGCTGTCTACCCATCTGCAAGAGATCACTTAACATTTCCAGAGCTTGATCAAGAAGGATTCGAACCGCACAAGGTGAGAGAAGTATTGATTATTGGTCATGACGACCCTAATATTTGGTTCGATATTACTGATTCTATAGATACAGCTGAAAAAGGACTACTTGCCCATAAAAGTCAATTAGGCCAAGAAGCTGCTGATAGAACCAGAGAACGTAAGAGTGAAATTGGTAAGCTTTATGGGGTAAAATATGCGGAACATTTTAAAGGATTTGTTATTCGTTAATATTTACTATGCCAAAAAATAATATGACCTTGAATTATTCTAATATTGATACGCTACATCCTGAAATATTAACTATTGGTACATATACCGAATTTGCTCCGTTTTCTTATGAAGTAAATAGGGAAATCCTCGGTACAGATATTGCTTTTCTAAATAAATTTGCAAATCATATTGGATATCGAACTAATATTGTTACAATGAACTTTTCTGAATTATGGCAAGCCCCTAATCAAAATCAATGTGACATTGCAGCAGCTGGTATAATGGCTAGAAATGACCGGAATATAGGTAATTATGCTAAATGGAGTAACTCCTATATGATAGTTTGCAGATCGTTGTTGATAAAAACACAAGATATTGAGGACTTCTCTATCCCAAACGGTTTTCTAGGAAAAAAAATTGTAGTTACCCCGGATTCAACAGCTCATATTGATGCTATTGATCGATATAAACCATTGGGTGCAAAGATTATTCCTTTTGTTGAATCTCAAGAAAAAGTGGTATTGGATCTTTTAAATAGTAAAATAGACGCTTTTGCAGAAGGTAATATAAGTAACGATTTTTTAAAAAATAATTATGGTAATACCTTATTATCATTATATGATTTACATGAGATGGATGTAAAAGAAACATTAAATTTTGTAGTTCGCACTTACAACAATAATTTAATTGATTATTTAAACGATTTTATTGCGTCAAACCCGTACTAATTTATAAAGCATACATTTTGTCTTTAGCAATATCCTCATAATTTTCCCGTCTCCATCTGTATGGTAATTCAATTATAGTCCCTGGCTTGTCACTAGAAACCAAAACATTTAGTGCGTCTTGAGCGATTACTTTTTGCTGGGCTTTATTATTTGGCTCTCCCATGGGTCGTCCAAAGGGAAATTTAACATGCAGTGTACGCGGAGGTTTAACAACATCAGCCATTTCTTTATACATCATAATAATTACAGTAGGAATCCCTACTGATTCAATTGCTCTAGCTATAAGTCCACCTGACCTATTACATACTGGTCAAGTGGAGGTTAAAACTACAGCATCAATGCTATCTTTTTTAAGTTTTTCAGCTACTTCTTTAGCGGTTGTTTCAGATAATAAATCAGGTTTTTGAATAAATCCCATAAATGAATAATTCGTATTTGCTAAACTTCCAATTATTCCATCCTTTTCGAGTTCTTTAAATGTATCTAGGGGGAATACACAATTAACATCTTGTTTAGGTCCGGAAATGTCATAATGAATATGACTGACATTTAAAGTATTTGAAGGAACAGAGCTATCTATTGCTCGGTAGGACCAGTCTCCTAATTTTTCTGGACCATCGGTTTCAAATGCTTTTTGTTCAGGTGTAAAAAAACCACCAGTGGTTACCAATGCAATTTTTGATTGATTAATTGGTTTTCCGAGATTTGCCCAGGGTATTCTATCTTGAATTTTAGATCTTGTGTGTGGTCCTTGCCAAAATTGTGTTGCCTTTGATTCCCATATCTCAAGTGTATCATTGAGGATATCTAGATCATTTTTCTTTCTACTATTTACAGAAGCATTATAGAGGTCTGATAAAAATTCAGAAATAATCTTTTCGTCATCTAGCCATCCCAAATATTTTAATTTGCCAAATTCGGCATCAGCATTTGGTGGATTTAGAATATTTTTTACTTTTTTTAAGAAATCTTCTTGCATGTTAAATTGCCCTTTAGGTTAAATGTCCTCTGTATGTTGTATTTTCTCCCAGATATACGCTTCTTTCCCATATTCGTTTTAATGGGTCAATAATATTTACTTTAAGAGTTCCTATAGAATCAATCGTGAGTTCTAGAACATCTTTATCTTGCACTGGGCCTAAACCTTCATGATTAGTGCCACAACTAAGTAAATCTCCAGAGTTTAATGTCATAATATTTGTTGCAAATTCTATAAGTTCAGGTACTCGGTGTTCCATATCATCTGTATTATATCTATGCATTATTTCATTATTATTTTTTAGTTCAACATTTAAATTATTAGGGTCAATTATTTCATCTTTTGTTACAATACATGGGCCTAGAGGTCCAAATGTGTCAAAGGATTTCCCCATCCAACTGCCAGATCTCCAAGTGCTTCTACCTTCACCTCTTCCTGAGACATCTATAAAACAGGTGTAGCCAAAAATTGCATCAAGATGATTTGCTTGTGTAATATCTTTTGCAGGGCCTTTGATGACAATAGCCAATTCAGCTTCATGATGAAAAACATAAGGGCTTGTGTTGTTTGGTAAAAAGACTGTCTCATTTGGACCAATAATAGTTTCAGGAGATTTTAAAAACATATTTAAAGGCCGAGCGTCCCTTTGTGCATGTTCCCAATAGTTACCTATACAACAGAGTATTTTGCTAGGACGAGGTAAAGGTGGTAGTAATTTTATATTTTCAAATGAGATAGAGGCCTTGGCTTCTACTAATGTAGATATTAGTTCATTTTTCGATTCATAATTATCAATAAGATTCACTATCATATCTTGGCCAGAAATATCTTCAGTATGATAAAGACTGGATATATCCGTTACTCCATTTTTAGTCATAACACCTGGATGTATTTTATTGTCATTAGTTTTAAACAGTACTATCTTCATAATTTGCCCTGATTGGTAATTCGTTAGATAATTATATATAAGAATTAATATTCTTTTGATTATATCACCTTGAATTTTATCGTGTATGAAAATTAATTATATTTTATTTATAATAGCGTTTCTTTTAACTACCTTAGCCTGTAGTAGATTTGATTTGCCTAGAATTCAGGAAGACAAATCAGTTCCTCCAGAAACTTTCACGTTAACTCCTACCCCTACCCCTAATAAAGAGAACAACAACAATACTAGTGCTGAAGATAACCTAAGTAGTTCCAAAGATACAAATTCGAATATTGTATCTGGTGATAATGATTTAAAAGAACAATTTGTACCTGTACTTGATGATCTTTATATAGATGATCTTTTTGGTTTTTCTATTAAATATCCTTCAAGTTGGATAGTAGATTCTACTAAAAGTGTTCCTTCCATCGCAGAAATAAAATTAACGCCAGATAATATAATAGGTGATATTTATCTTTTATATACTGATGGGAATTTATCTAATGTCGATATCGTTGACCAATTTATAAGCCCTATCAAACAGCAATCAGATTTTACTATTCTTTCAGAAACGAACCTTACATTGGTTAATGGTAATCAAGCCTATCAAATACAATATCAGTGGAAAGATAGTAATTCTATAAAAAACGGATTTGTTCAATCTGTTACAGATAAAATTAAAAATTATATAATCATATTTGAAATTGATTCATTAATATATGAGAATAATTTACCAACTATTCAATTACTTGCTAATTCTTTTCAACCAATTGAACCTCAACCATACAATATACCACGTTATGAAAGCCTGGTTTTACATCTAGATTCTGGACCAGTTAGCTTAGATCCTGCATTTGCTACTGGAGCTAAATCAATTCAATATATTCAACAAATCTTTAGTGGTCTAACTGGTTTTGATAAAGATGGATATTTACAACCGGATATTGCTGATAGTTGGTTGATATCAGATGATGCACAAACCTATACATTTACTATTAAAGACAATGCTAGATACCATTCAGGACGTAAAGTTACAAGTATTGATATTCAATATTCTTGGGAACGAGCTTTAAAGTCCCAAAATAAAAAAAATGTACTTAACTACTTAGGAGATATATTAGGAGCCAGAGAATTCAGTAGTGGAGATATAGATAATTTAAAAGGTTTTAATATAATTGATGATAGCAAATTCGAAATCAAATTGGTTTCTCCAACTCCTTATTTTATTTCAAAACTTTCACATTCACATACATTTTTGGTTGATTCGGAACAACTTGCTAGATACAGCGAGAATAATAGAGCTTGGGAAGCAAATCCTATCGGTACAGGTCCATTTGTAATGGGGGATTGGTTGCCTGGCGTTATTATGTATTTATTCCCATATCCAGACTATCATCTCAATAAACCTGAAATTGATAGTCTGATTTTTCGATTATATGGTGGAAAGCCAGCTCTAATGTATCAATCTGGTGAAATAGATGCAACTACACTTTTTTCTGATGAAGTTATTGATATATATAACTCTGATTTAATTTTTGGTGGTTCTCCAGTTAAAGAACAAAATCTAATTAAATCTACTGAAATGAGTACTTATTATATAGGATTTAATACTCAATCAATTCCTTTTGATGATATAAATGTCCGAAAGGCTTTTGCTCAAAGTAGCAATGTCGAAACAATTGTTACTAATTACTTTGAATCTGTCCACCAAAATGCATATGGGTTAATACCCCCACAAATGCCTGATTTTAATTCTAATTTGGATAATAATAATTATATTTATGATCCAGAATCAGCTTTGAATTATCTGTCAAACTCAAAGTATTACATAGATAAATCCTTGCCTGATATTTTTTATAATACACCAGGATACACTGCCCCTAATTCACTAATAAGTGAAATAATTAATACTTGGATTGATAACCTTGGTGTTAATATTACAACAAATGTTATACCTCCAGATCAATATTATTATTCTATTGATAAAGTGCCTTACGATATTTATGATTATGGGTGGATAGCAGATTATCCTGATCCACATAATTTTCTTTATTCATTATTTCATTCCAAATCTGGTAATAATGTTAGTAAATATAACAATCCTAATTATGATTCACTAATTGATCTAGCAACTATGGAAACTAACGAAGATAAAAGAATACAGTATTATATAGACGCTGAAGAAAGTCTTATTAATGATGCAATACTTATTCCTCTTTATCATGGAAGTACTTTCGCTTTGATAAAAGATCACGTTAGTGATATTAATTTTACTCCATACGGTATGTTGGATTTAAGAGATGTGAAGATATCAAATTTTAAAACAGTCTCATATAGATAGTTGCATATATTACTTTAGATGTGCTATTTTGATCAGGTGTCCTTTTTTATTTATGTCTATCAATTATTAATTGTGAAAAGAATTGAATACTATCTCCGCAGAAGAATCATATAAGCCAAGTCCCTTAAGATCATTTAAAACAAAAGGATTCCCCACATACTGGTTTGCGATGATGGCGCAAATGGCTGGATTAAATATGCAGATGGTTTCTCGAGCATGGTTAATATATGAACTCTCGGCATCTTATACAATTTTAGGAGCTATGACTGTTGCTCACGCCCTTCCAATGTTATTTACTTCGATGTTTGGAGGAGTACTTGCAGATAGATTTCTAAAAAAACGACTCATGCAAAGTGGACAAGTTTTACTAGCCATTACCTCGCTTTTTGTAGCAGTTTGCCTTTCTCTGGATCTCATTAATCTCTCTACAGGTGCAGGAGTATCATATGTTATGATGGCTTCGGTTTTTCAAGGAACTATTATGGGTTTTACTATGCCTTCAAGGCAAGCAGTAATACCTGAAATTGTAGGTAGGGAAAATTTAACTAATGCTATTGCATTAAACCAATCAGGGATGAATTTAAATCGCCTAGCTGCACCGGGAGTTGCTGGATTAATGATTGCATTATTAGGTATTACAACTGTTTATTATTTTATGACTTTTCTATATATATTAGCTACTATAATTATTTCATTTCTCCCTATAACAAAAAGTTTAAACCCGCATGCTAAAGAAAAAAGTCCATTGAGAGATTTAATCAATGGCTTTAAATATATTTTTAATGAAACTGTTATCTTTTATTTATTATTAGCAACTTTATTCAGTGTTGTTCTTTCTATGCCGTATATGGGATTAATGCCTATATTTGCTAAAGATATACAAGTTGTAATTGCTTCAGATTTTGCTTGGATGAATTCGACCCTAATAATTAGTTCATTTAATTTACCTGAATTACTTACTTATTCCAGTTTTCGCCTTGGATGTTTAATGAGTATTTCGGGAATAGGTGCTTTGATTGGTTCTCTTATTGTAACCATTCTATCTGATAGCAATAGAGGAAAATTATTTATTTATAGTGTATTAGCTCTAGGTATTACTCTCACAATATTTTCATTCACAAGATCCTTTATTGTTGGATGTGTTTCCATGATGTTTGTTGGTTTTTTCCAATCCTTACGTTTGTCCCTGAGTAATGCTTTAGTACAAAGTTATGTGAGTGATGAATTCAGAGGTCGAGTGATGTCAGTTTATATGATGGAATTTGGAATGACTAGTTTTAGTACATTTCTTGTTGCTACTATGGCTGGTGTAATTGATACCACTAATGTTTTTGCTCCAGGGTTTGGAATTCAATTAACAATGGGAATTGCTGCAATTTTATTAATTCCAGGTGCGTTGATTTTCTGTTTTGGCAAAAGATCCCTGCTTAATTTAGGATAATATAACCTACATTATAAATTTCCCCATAACTTTTCAAATCTTTCTTTCAATGTTTTTTCGACTCCGTTTTCTTTTGGTACATAAAAACTCTTATTATTAATATTATTTGGGAAATTATCTTTTTTAATAAATCCATTTTTTGAATCATGGTCATAGGTATAACCTTCTCCAATGTGAAATTCCTTATCAACAGTTGTTTCAGCGTTGATTAAATGATTAGGTATTTCTGTTATTGGATTATTAGTTACTTCTTCATAGGCACTATCAATTGCTAAATAAGAAGAATTACTTTTTTCAGATAGTGCTAAGTAAATTGTTGCATTTGCTAAAGGGATCCTTGATTCTGGCATACCAAGTTTGTTTACACTTTCAAATGTGGAATTGGCAAGAACCATAGCATTAGGGTTCGCTAAGCCAATATCTTCAGATGCACTTATAACTAATCTCCGAGCAATAAATAAGGGGTCTTCTCCATTTTTTAACATTCTTGCCAAATAATATATAGCTGCATTTGGGTCTGACCCTCTTATCGATTTAATGAATGCAGATATAGTATTGTAATGATTATCATTTTTACGATCATAAAGCGCATTATTTGCTAGAAGATCTCGAATAATATTATTACTTAATGTTTTTTCTCCATTTTTATTAATGGTAGAATTGACTGCTAATTCAAAAGTATCTAAAGCTTTTCTTGCATCTCCAGATGAACCTGTTATTAAAGTATCCAAAACACTGTTGTCAATAATGATTTTTTCATCAGTCTTTAAATATTCTTGTGTGTTATCCAGTACTTTTTTCAGGATTTTATTCAATGTTAAATTATCATGAGGTTCAAACTTGAATATCTTTATCCTGGAAATCAAAGGATTAATAATCGAAAACCCAGGGTGTTCTGTAGTTGCTCCAATTAGAATAATTACCCCATTTTCAATTAACGGTAATAGTGAATCTTGTTGGCTTTTAGAAAATCTGTGTATTTCGTCTAAGAAGAGAATAGTTTTGGATAGATTTGGGTTCGATAAAATTTCATCGCTTACTTTTCTTATATCTGAGATCCCTGAAGATACTGCGGATAACGAGGTAAAATTCATATTTGTTTCTTCAGCAATTAATTTAGCAAGAGTTGTTTTGCCAGTACCTGGAGGGCCCCAAAATATCATAGATGGGATAGTTTTATTTTTGATAAGATTATTTAAGATTTTACCTTTGCCGAGTATGTGTTCTTGGCCTATAAAACTATCCAAACTATTTGGCCTGATTCTTGAAGATAATGGTGCTGATTGAACCAGATTATTTCTTATATTATGCTCAAATAATGACATATTAAGTTTAATTGGATTACTTTATCCTCTACACAACCTGTTTTCTTCTTTTGTCATAAACTCGAGTAATACTGGCTTACCTGTATTCATAACTTCTTGAGCTCGTTTAATTGATGGAATGATTTCAGACGGGTCTTCTACTCTTTCTCCATGTGCCCCTAATGCAGTTGCTAATTTAGCATACTCACCATATAGGTTGGTAAATCCAAAGTTTTCAGTTGCTTTTGGATAATTAACTGAATAACCACTTAATACATGATTATTGAAAACAATTAGAAGGACAGGAATTTTGTGGCGTACAGCAGTTTCAATATCCATACCACACATACCAATTGAAGCATCTCCCATTATTGCGGCGACAGTTTTATCTGGTGCAGCAAGTTTAGCTCCCATTGAAATACCTAGTGAATATCCTAATTGACTTGAATTGGCCCATCCCATATATGAACGAGGAGTTACAGTTTGATAGAAAGGAATTGTTTGATCTCTTGGATGACCTGATTCATGGGTTAATATGGTATTTGAACGGTCGACTGTATTCATAAAATCCCAAATAATACGATATGGGTTAATTGGGGCTTCATTAGATGTTAATAAAGGCATCCACTCATCTAACCATTCATCTTTAACTTTTTTAATTTCTTGTTCAATGTTTCCAGTACCTTTTCTAGCTTCTTCACCCGCTTGTTTTTTTAATTCTTCAATAAGTTGTGGCAATACCAGAGATAAGTCCCCCATCAAGGAATGATCTAATTGTTGTTCTTTATTTAAATCAATTTCATCTACATTCGCTTGGATTAATGTTTTTCCAGTAGGAACACCAATTGATGCTAAATTAGTTGTGAAACTACATCCTAATCCAAATATCAAATCAGATTTGTCCAAAAATACCTTAACAGCCTTTGTATAGGTATTTCCACCTGTTCCAAGTGATAATGGATGATCTTCAGGGAATCCGCTCTTGCCAGTATTACTGGTTAAAACAGGCGCATTTAATAATTCGGCAAATTCGATTAAATCTGAAGTGGCTTCAGCCCATAATATACCTGCCCCTGCGTAAAGGACAGGGTTTTTTGCTTTTAACAACATTTCGATTGTTTTGCGAATATCATTTGGGTCAGCAGCTGTCTTATTAAACTTTACCTTTTCATAATTAAGTTTTGAGTCGTCAAATTCACCTTGAGCAACATCTTGCGCTACTTCTAATAAAACTGGACGACCACGTCCTGATCTTAGATAAGTGAAGCCCCGTCTCATCATTTCTGGAATTCTATCAAGCTGATTAATTCTATCTGACCATTTAGTAACTGGTCTGTAGACTTCACTTGATCGAAAGTCTGGGGATTGTCCTAATCTTGCATTAGCCGTTCCACCTGGAATTACGAATATAGGGACCGATTCCGCGTAAGCATGCGCAACACCACTGAATGCATTTTCAATGCCAGGTCCTGTTTGAGTTACAACAATACCGTTTTTCTTTCCACTCATTGTTCTGGTATATCCATCTGCCATATTAACTGTAGCTCTTTCCGTTCGAGACATTATTGGCTCAATACCCAAACTTGCAGCGGCTTCTATAAGTGTGTTTGCGGGATAACAAAATAAATAATCCGTTTCTTCTTTTTTTAAGATATTTGCAATAGCTAATTCGCCCTTCATAATCCCTCCTATTTGGTGATTTTGTTCAGGTTACACATTTCTTCTATTTAACGTCAAGCAAAACATACTACTACCTCTCCTACTTATTGATCATTTTTGTTATACTTAGGCTTGTATTAATTTTTTTATTGTATTTTAAATAAAATCAATGGAGTTATTGTGAAAATTGCACTTGGTTCTGATCATGCAGGTTTTGAAATCAAAGAAGAAATTAAATCCTTTTTGACTTCTTTAAATATTGATTTTGTAGATTTAGGAGCTTCTGAATTTGATGCCCTGGATGACTACCCAGATTTTGCTAAAAATGTTGGATACTCCATTAGAAATGGTGAAGCAGAAAAAGGCATTATTGTATGCGGTAGTGGGGTTGGTGCTTCAATAACAGCAAATAAAATTAAAGGAGTTCGCGCCGGACTCTGCCATGATGGATATTCTGCTCATCAAGGTGTAGAACACGACGATATGAATGTCCTATGTATTGGTTCCAGAATTATAGGAATAGAGCTTATAAAAGAAATTATTATTTCTTTTATCAATGCAAAATTTTCTGGTGAAGAACGTCATTCAAGACGTTTGCAAAAATTACTTGATATAGAAGCTTCTGAATAGTTATGGCATATTTATATCTGGCAATAGCTATTGTTTTTGAGGTAGCAGGTACTGTAACACTAAAGGCCACAGAAGGTTTTTCAAAAATCATACCAAGTTTAATTGTAATCTTTTGTTATATTGTTAGTATATATCTAGTATCATTGACAATAAAAACTATACCAGTAGGGATTGCATATGCTATATGGACAAGTACAGGACTTTTGTTTGTAGTTTTAATTAGTGCTGTTGCGTACCGTCAAATTCCTGATATTCCTGCAATTTTAGGTATGACTTTTATAATTATGGGTGTTTCTATAATACAAATTTATTCTAAAATGATTAACAACTAAGTATTCTTATATAAGATTCCTGGCTACTATAGATGCTCCTACTAAAACCATATTTTCGTTTAACTTACCTTTTCTAATTTTGTTATGTTTATTCTCAGTAATCGATAGGTCTTTAAAATAATTGTCAATGTAGTTAACAATTTCAGGTATACCATCGATGACTCCTCCACCAATAACTACAGCTTCAGGATCAAATATATTAAAAAAATTAGTTATTGATATTGCTAATTTATTTGAAATTTCCTTAATAATATCCACGGCTTCTTCATTATTTTCATAATATGCCATAGAGACTGTTTCTGCACTGATTTGTTTATTTGTTTTTGCCGCTAATAAATTAAATACTGAATTCTTATCTATGGATGCAATATTTTTTGCTATTTTGCCAATAGCTTTGCCACCACAATAGGCCTCTAAACAACCTTTTCTACCACATTCACAAAGATTTCCATCTTCAACAATAATCGTGTGTCCGATTTCTCCGGCAAATCCCTGAGATCCTTGATATAAATTGTTGTTTAAAATTATACCACCACCAATTCCTGTACCTATAAATATTCCTAATGCATTTGTACAATCCTTAATTGCTCCATAGGCATGCTCTCCTATTACAGCAGCTGAACAGTCATTTATTATTGTTATAGGAATATTTATTTCTTTTTCTAATAATGATTTAAGGTCTACGTTTTTCCAATTGGTATTTGGGGAATGAATGATTAAGTTCGATTCTTCATCTATCCATCCTGCTGTACCAATCCCTATTTTTGCATATGATGTTGTATATTCATCTGGAATTTGAGTAAGGATATTATCAATAAAATATTGAATCCATTCAGACATTGAATTGAAATTATAATTAGGCTTTGAGACAGCCCATTTAACGTTGCCATCAAAATCTACAATGCCTAGTCGTATTTTGGTGCCACCGATATCTATACCAAGTACGTATTTATTATCCACAATTCATCCAGCTAAGTGATTAATTATATTAATTTCTTTCATCCAAAAAATTGTTTGAAATATTTTATAGAGATTATACATGATATAATTTATACTGTATTGAAAATATTTATTTATGAGGTCGTTTATGAAATTTGGATTCTGGGTCTTAAATCAATGGGACAGCACCGACAATATGACTCAAAGGATTAATGAGGGAGTTGAACAAGTAAAACATGCTAGAGAAGCCGGTTTCGATTTTATTGGTACAGGTCAACATTTTCTTTCATACCCCTTCCAAATGGTCTCTACATTACCCTATCTTGCAAGATTAGCTCAAGAATCCGGAGATATGGAAGTTGTTGCTGGAGTATTATTACTCCCTTTGTTAAATCCTCTTGAGACAGCAGAAGCTACTGCTTCACTAGATGCAATGACAAATGGTAAATTTATTATGGGTGTTGGTATCGGCTACAGAGATGAAGAATTTATTTCATTTAATGTCAAACCTAAAGAAAGAATCCCTAGATTACTAGAATCGCTAGACTTGATTAAGAGACTATGGACCCAAGATGAAATTGAATTTGATGGAGAATTTTATAGAGTTCCATATTCCAAAATTGCTACTCACCCTATTTCTAAGCCCCATCCACCGATTTGGATGGCTGCTAACCTTGATGTCGCTGTTAAAAGAGCTGCTAGAAATGGTTATCCATGGTTAATAAATCCTCATGCAACTACAAAAAGTCTAACACCTCAGATTAAAATGTATAAAGACATTGCTATGCAAACAAATGGTTATGTACCTGACTTGCCAATGTTGAAAGAATTATATGTGCATAAAAATAGTTCTACAGCCTATTCAAAAGCCCAACCCTTCTTAGAACCTAAATATGCCGCTTATGCCTCATGGGGCCAAGATGATGTTTTGCCTAATAACGAAACATTTAAAATACCGTTTGAAGAGCTTGCTAAAGATAGATTCATGTTAGGCAATCCTCAAGAAATCATTGAGGAAATTCAAAGATATGAAGAAACCCTCGGTATAACACATATGTTTTTTCGTATGCAATGGGCCGGATTGCCTCACAGTGAAGTTTTAGAACAGATTGAATTGTTTCGCACAGAGATAATTCCACATTTTAAATAATGGTTTGAAATATGCTTGATTATAATAATCTTACTTCAATTATAAAAAAATCCCCATTTTTTAAGCGGGTAATAGATACTTTGTTATTACGATCTAGAGTATATGCTGAAGCAGAAATCTATTCCTCTGCACTATGGCAAGCTTTACTTATCCCATTTTTGATAGCAATAATACGAGGTTTTACAGTAACCGGCTACAATCCTGAAAGTGTTATCGAATCATATAATAGTATTAATGACCTTTGGGTATTTCTCATAGGTGTAATCGCTCAAATGATTGTTTGGATTTTATGGACATTCGGCTGTTATTTTATTGGAATTAATTTATTATCTACATCCCCTAAACATGCTTCATTTGGCGAATTGACACGAGCTACTGGATTTGCACAAACACCAAATATTGTTATTCTTTTAGGTCTTTTACCATTTTTTGATCTCAATACTATGTTACTGATTGGGTCTATCTGGTGGTTTTTCGCCATGATGGTTGCAATTAGATATGTACTTAATTATGAATCTTTATATAATACCTTTTTTCTTACATTGGCAGGTTTTTTGGTTGTGCCATTAATACTTTGGCCTGGTTATGAATTAATTCTACAATTTTTACTATGATGTTTACTAACCCTTACATAGAACCAGAACAAAATATAAAAAAAGATGGGTATCTTGGATCCTTTATTACTTATAAATCTATCGGATCAATATCCCTAAAAGCTCTTCAAATCTACAAAAATAAATATCCTCAATTACTTTTAATTTCCATAATTTCATTTATTCCGAGTTTAATGCTGAGTATGTTTTATCCTGAAGAGCTATCTTCAATAGCATCGTATTTTTTAGATTCAGAGGCTACTACTGAAGTTTTTCCTGATTTGACATTTAATGTGTATTTGTTGTTAATACTTCAAGTGTTACTAATCCCATTAGTTGATGCTGCTATGATTATAGCACTAGGCAGAATTATTATTTCGCAAGATACAAATATTTTAACCGCCTTCTACTTAACTTTAACACGAGGATATTCCTTAATATTAAACGTTGTTATATTTTATTTAATATTAATATTATTTGTATTTTTATCACTATTATTTATAGGACTTCCGCTACTGTTTTTGTGGATTATATCCACTATCACATATCTTCATGCCATATATTTTGAGAATTCTGGAGTTGGTTCTGCTTTATTTAGGAGTCTCAAATTATTATCAAAATCATGGCTTGATTTGTTTAAATTCTGGGTTCCAATATTAGGACTGACTGCTCTACAATTTATTAGTTCACTATTTATATATGAGGGTTCTCTTGCCACAATATTCAATGAATTATTATCATTTGTTTTGCGACCGTTAACCCTTATTATTTATTCACTTGCATATATACACTACAGAATTAAATTTGAAGATCTTTCATATATCAATTACGGTAATTCTGTTGTGAATTTAGGTCTATCTATTGAGGAATAATAGGTAACATAATATATGAGGCGTGATCTTTTGATTGGTGGATTGTGTTCAAAGCAATAATTTTAGCTTGATCAACACCCAAAGGTCCTCCTGTATTTGGATTAACATCAAATCTTGGAAAATTAGAACTCGATATATCTACTCGTATTTTATGGCCAGATTTAAATAAGTTACCTGTAGGATATAATTCAAAATCTAGAGAATAAATCTCTCCAGGTATCATTAATTCTTCTTTTTCCCAAGAATTTCTATACCGTGCTCTCATGATACTATCAGTAAGATTCATATGAAAACCATCGGGATAATCATCATTTGGGGGGCAGACATCTATGAGTTTTGCAGTAAAATCTGTATCTTTTGCAGACGAAGAAATTTCCAAATGAATCTTTATGGGGCCGGTAACTTCTATATCTTCAATTAATGCTTCTGTTTCAAAAACTAAAATATCAGATCTTGATTCCAAAGGAAGGTAAGGCTCTTTCGATCCAAAAAATTGTGATCCTTCAATTTGATGGAAAGCACCAGCCTGAGCAATTATTCCTCCTGATAATCCTCCGCCAATAGTTGGAATTGGAGTGTCTGGATCAAATTTAAATGTTGTTGAATCATCTTGATTTAATGGCTTATTTGTATCCATACTCCCATCTTTGTGGAAATAGTAAGGAGTGAAATTAGTTCTAGCTAATGGCCATTCATTTTCGAATCTCCATTGTCCTCCGTGTTGCATTCTTTCTTGTTCATCTTTTAGACCACTACCACCACCCATAATAAATAAAAGAAGAGAGTTTTGTTCCTGGAAACCATTATCAAAATCTTTCATCCATGCATCGAACCATAATAGCCTGTAGTCGTCCCAGTTTTCTGCTAGTGAATTAATACTGGCTGTAGGCCCAAAGTCTACTTCTCCAGCATAAGAAACAGATCGTTGTCCGTGGGTCCAGGGCCCCATTAAAACACGTACTGGTGATTTTTTCTTATTTGATAGGCCGATATAATTTTCAAAAGTAGTTCTTGTGTAAGAGTCATACCAGCCACCAGTATGTATTTGAGGTATATCTGACCATTCATCGTAGAATAGTTCTCCTGCTAATCCAGGCTGTTTCCAATAGTCATCATATTCTCCCCTACTCCATTCTTCTAAAATATAGTCTTCATAAGCAGGGGTCCATTTTAAAGGTGAATGACCTTTTTTCCATGGTAAACGCAAAAGCCAATCTTCTTGATTAACTTCATCTAAATACTTAGCTACAACTGGATTCTCTATTGCTTCTTTACTTAATTTGGCTTGTGAAATTGCCCATCCTAATTGTCTTAATTCAAATGCTCCATTATGACGTGCCGAACTCATATAAGCATTTGAAAACCCTCCACAATCTATAATCATGGCTTGTAATCCTTTGGCATTCATTGAAGCCATAGCAGCTTGTGTATGAGCACCATATGATGTTCCGTATGTTCCTATTTTCCCATTACACCATTCTTGATCTACTATCCATTCAGTTAAATCGTAGCCATCATTTGCATCTTGAGTGTATTTATGGAATTCACCTTCTGAATTATATCTACCTCGATTATCTTGTATTACTACGATATAACCTCTTTTAGTAAAATATTCAGCTTCTTCGGCAAATCTATCTGAACCTTTGTCATAAGGCGTTCTATGTAACAATACAGGTTTTGGTGTTTTATCTATTTCCCCATCAATACTAGGATAATATATATCTGTAGATAGATTGATATCATCTCTCATTTTAACTTTGATGTCTTTTTCAACTTGTACTTCATATGTTACTTCTGAACGAACATTTTTAAATAAATTATCCATAACACCCTTCCTAGAGATTTGATATCCAGTTTAATATTTCTTTTGCATGCTGATCATGCATATCTGTCCATGCGTGATCAGCGCCTTCTACAATAACTACTGAATTTTTTTTATGTGACGATTTCATAATTTCATGCGTATCTGTTGCACAATTTTCTAATCTTGGGTGGGTTTCTAATGTTCCAGCAATTAGTAGTGTTGGGTTTGTGATTTCTTGTGCATAGAGTGTCATATTGTATTGTTCACTTCCATGTTTGTCTAAATAAGCTTTTGCTCCAAATGTATGTGGCATTGGGAATTGGACATCCATTAAAGCATTAGGTTCATTATTTTTTATATGTTCTTTTGCTAAATTCACACATCTAGTAAATTCTTCTACTGCATCTGGATGGTTCATAAAATAATCATAGGAAAGTCTGACTGGAGATGAAGATATAATTGATATTATATTAGGATTTGGGTGTTTTGCGCCATAATAGACAACTTTTACCGCGCCCATACTATGGCCATATAAATGTATTTTTTTATATCCCTGATTAACTAAAAATTCTATTGCTGCATCTATATCATAGTAGCATTCAGATAAGATATCGAAAGCATTTCCGTAAAATCGTTCACCATATCGTGAAATTAAATCATGTCCACGGGTATTAAAACTAGCCACATCGTAACCTGCTTTACCAAATCGATCGATTAAAGCAAGATTCATTGCGCCGTAGAAATTCCCACTTGATCCATGTATTAATAAAATACATTCTTCAGGGTTATTGGGGGAATCAATTCTTGATAGTATACCTATGTGTTCTAAATCGTCTTTTGTATGTATGCTGTTAAATTCTATTGCCATAATTTATCTCCTTAGTTAAGACAAAATTCTACTCATTCTAGCTTTATTCGTCTAGACGAATAAAGATTACTCATATAATGTTTAACGAAATATCCCAAAAAAGTATTTCTTCAATTAATTTTATAACTACAAGGAGTATTGTGATGCCTGGAAAACAAACTATTTTTTCTTATGAAGGATATGAAGATATGAGGGTTACATTAACAAATGGTGTATTACTAGTAACCTTAGATAACCCGGATAGATTAAATGCTCTTTCAACCCCTATAAGGCATGGATTGAAACGAGTTTTAACAGAATTTGAAGAAGATGATAATGCTAAAGTTATGGTTATTACAGGCGAAGGAAGAGGATTTTGTTCTGGAGCAGATTTGGGTAGTACCGGAAGTTATAAACAAACAGAAACAAGAAAACAAATTGAAGAAACACGGTTCGAATGGATAAGTAGATTCCGTTCTATTAATAAACCTATTATTGCAGCAGTTAATGGTGTAGCTGCTGGTGGTGGCGTTTCTTTGGCATTAGCTGCAGATATTCGTATAGCTTCTGATCAAGCAAGATTTGTTACCGCATTTCTTAGAAGAGCTATATTGCCTGACAACGGTGCCACATGGTTTCTACCGAGAGTGGTAGGTGTTTCTAAAGCCCTATTAATGTTGTGGCTTAGTGATGATGTTGGTGCTGAGGAATCAGCACAACTAGGGTTAGTTGATAAAGTGGTTCCGCATGATTCTTTAATGGATGAAACAATGTTAATTGCAAATCGTCTTGCTGAAGGTCCTTCTATAACTTTAGAACTGACCAAGAAAGCGGTTTACCATAGTTTGAATGTTGATTTAATAACACAATGTGATTATGAAGAAAACCTTGGTGCTATTGTTCATAATACTGAAGATAATGCTGAAGGTCGTTTGGCATTTAGAGAAAAAAGAAAACCTAATTTTCAAGGAAAATAATATATATGAGCAAAATTCACACGCTTAATGAAATAAATTCTTCCTGGAACAATTTACTAAATACTATTAACTCTTTTCCATCTAAACATGAAAAAACACCTGGTGCTGTTGGCACTTGGTCGTTTTTAGAAGCAGTGGTACATATATTTGCATGGGATAATGAATTACTAATCAATTTAAAAGATTATCATAACAAAAACCAAATGCCTAAATGGAAAGATTACAGCAATGATGAGATCATTGAATTAAATCAGAATCAAGTTGATGAGTATACTAATTATAGTTTCGAAGATTTATACAAACGGCTTATTGATAACCATTCTAATTTGGTTAAATATTTAGAGGATTTTCCGGAAGATTTATTTGTGTCTGACCCATTTACTTCAATAATGATAAAAGATGAAACCTATTTACACTATCAAGAACATGACCAAAATATAAAAAATTTTTCAATAACTTTAAATCAGTGAAGAATTGGTGGTTTAGCAAAATAGGTTGCTATTGCAGAAATTAGCATTAAAAACCCAAATACAATCCACATGTAATAATAACTTTGTGTTTGATCAAATATTATTGAGCCAAAAAGTGGCCCAGATGCGTTAGTTACCATTTGCACTGGCCATACCATTCCTCTTATCGAACCTAATGAGTTACGTCCATAATATTCAGCAAATATTAGTTGATATAAAGTATTAAACAAACCAGCACTTAGTATTCCTTGGGTAATACCCCAAAGTATTGCTATATAAAAATTGTTAATAAATAAAATAACAAAAATTGTGAGCGAATTTACAAGAAAAGTTACAACAATTGTTTTTCGAGTCCCAAATTTTTCAGCCATAAATCCAGAGAAAAAAGCTCCTATAGCACCACTAAATGACCAGATGGCCATAACTATGGCTCCTTGGTTTCTATCAATACCTTGAGTGTCGAGATATGAGATTAAATGGAAGCATAGTCCTGGTCCAACTAGAAACAGTAAAGAAAAAGCTAGTATTAAGAAATAGAAGTTTGGTTGTTGTAAAACCTCTTTTCTATTAAAAGAAACTTCATCAGTTTTTGATTTATTTAATTCAAGCTTTTTATCTTTTTCACTTAGCTCTCCATCGGGTAGTAATCCCATATCTTCAGGTTCTTTACGAATAAGTATCATTACTGGCAATAGCGAAACTACAAAAACAACTATTCCAGATATTGTGAGAGCCATTCTCCAGTCATAAATATCTGCTACAAATGCGACATATAATGGTGTTACCGAATTACCCAGCATTATACCAAGTCCACTATATGCTATAGCTCTAGCTCGTTTAACAATAAACCACTTCGATACGATGACTTGAGTTGCAAGGGCTATAATACCCATTGTCATTATACGGTTTACAATTAAAATAATGAAAAATTGCAGGTAATTTTCAACAATGGCAAGTAAAACAAATGAAAGTCCAAGTATGAAGATCGATGTTGTTAAAATCCAACGGCCACCATATTTATCTAGTGCTGTTCCAATAAAAATTGCAACTATACCAGCTATAATAGTCCCAAATGATGTAGCGTAAGTAAAAGTAGTCTTAGACCAACCAAATTCTTCAGTTATTGGGTCCAATATCACGGCTAAAACCGGGAAAGTACCGGCACTTTGGCTAAACCCAGCTAGTGCAACGGCAAGTACTATAAACCACCCATAATAAATTGTTTTCGTGTCTGTTGTATTATCGGGTGTATTAATAGTCCTGTCCTTAAAAGATTTAAGCTCAAAAAAAGAGCACAGATGGAAATATAACTCAATTAGTATTAATGGTCAATTATTGTTATTTTCCGTCTTTGATAAAATCAGCAATCTTTTCGGCAACTACCATAACTGTAACATTAATATTTGCACGCACACAATCTGGCATTATAGAAGCATCGCCTATTCTTAACCCATCTACTCCATACACTTTTCCATATTGGTTTACGACTGCCATCGTGTCATTTTGTGGTCCCATTTTTGCAGTACAAGAAACGTGGTGTCCAGTTAGAACATGTTTCTTTATCCAAAGATCAAGAGAGTCGTTGTTCTCCAAATCAAAGTCTGTTGGTCTTAGGCGTTCCAAGATTAAACTAGATAATTCTGAATTATTTTCTAAACTGACTAGCATACGTATCCCATCACGATACCTTCTTATATCTTCATGATGATCAAGTAGGTTGTAATCGAGATAAGGATGATCTCGGTAATCAGATGATTGTAATTTTATTTCCCCGCTTGATAAAGCGAGATTCAAGCCTAATGCGGCACTTATGCCTACTGGTTCTCCTATGGCTCTATATGATTCACCGGCTACCGCATTAAAATAGACTATCATATCGTTATGTATATTTGACCCACTAGCAGTGTAACGTAGTAGTACTTGAATTCGTGGCCCTACTGTGTCTAAATCTACTTCAGGTTTTGTTTTCCAAATAACAGGTAATAACGGATGATCTCTTAGATTTTGCCCCACACCAGGTGCATCTATTAACACATCTATATTGTGTTCAGATAAATGTTCTTTAGGGCCAATGCCTGAAAGCATAAGGGTTTGTGGGGTCCCGATTGCGCCTTCACACAAAATGATTTCATTACCTTCGATAATAAAATCTTCATTATCTGAAGATACTTCTAATCCGACTGCTTTTGGTATGATTTGACTTTTGTCGAAGATAATTTTTTTTACAAATACGTTAGGCCGAATGGTTAAATTTAGTCTATGTCTTGAAAGTCCTAGGTATCCAATAGCAGTAGACCATCTAATACCATCTGGGTTATTTAATGGAATTGGGCCTGCTCCAATAGTTCCTGGTGCGTTCGCATCTTCACAGTGTTCATATCCAGCTTCTATACATGCAGTATAAAAAGCTTTTGAAGCTGGTTTCCATTCTTCTTCAGGGAATCTATGGCATATTATTGGGCCATTTGTACCGTGAAAGTCGCCTGGGTCGTTTTGATATGTAGTGTCAGTTTCAATTTTGTTAAAATATGGAACCAATGTTTGAAAATCCCATTCTGTATTTCCCCATAATTTCCAATTATCATAATCTTCGGGAATCCCACGGAGAAAGATCTGGCCATTAATGGAGCTGGAACCTCCGGTTACTTTTCCCCTAGGAACATCTATATCGGCTTCATTGGTTGCTCGGGCTTTATATTGCCAATTATGTGGGCTATCCCATACATTTACAGTGGATTTATATCCATATTTTACCTCTTCAGGCATATTATCCATATCCGGGTAATCTGATCCAGCTTCAATCAATAATACAGATTTTGATAAGTCTTCAGATAATCTAGTAGCTATTATTGCTCCAGCAGAACCAGCACCTACTACTATGTAATCATATTTCATAATTATCTCCTACTAGTACTTTGGAAAGCTCAATAATTTTTTGAATAGTATATCTTAGATACAAATAAACATATACTTATTTGAATAATAATTATGATTTCTTTTTAAAACTTACGTGATAAACTTGATTTATTTTCTAAACAAGAATTTATGCTAAGAGGTAATAATGAATGAAGTTCAAATAATTAAACATGAACAACGTGAAATTGAAATTTCTTCTGGATCAATGACTAGGATAGCAGGTGTGTCAAAAAGTATTGTAGGAGCAGAAGGTATTCATTTAGCTATAGCTACAATACCATCAGGGTGTAGTGCCACCCCACACATACACACAAATTGCGAATCTGCTATATATATAATTAGTGGTTCTGGTAAATTTTTAGTTGGCTCCAACCTAGAAAAGGAATTATTTTTTGAAGCTGGAGATTTTTTTCATGTCCCATCAATGGCTCCGCATCAACCAATAAATACAGGAAATGTTGAAGTGACAATGATTGTTGCTCGCAATACACCTGTGGAAATTGTAGAGGAAATATAATGAAGAAAACTATAAATGACTTAAAGGATTCGATAAAACAAAGGGCAATCATCAAATCTGGTAATAACTCTGTTAAAGGGTTAGACGGTATCGCTACAATAAATTGGGATGTTTATGGAGTTCCTCATGCAACAGTTACAAGTGAATTAGATATGTGGTTTATCCAAGGTTTTTTACATGCTCAAGATCGATTATGGGGAATGGAGCGTACACGTAGATTTGTAAAAGGAACTTTATCGGAAATTATTGGGCCCGGTGGCTTAGGGCCGGACAAGTTTTTTCGACGCGTTGGTACTATGAGGGCTGCAAAAAAAGAATGGGATTCTCTAGAGAACGAAGGGAAAAATGTTATTGAAGCGTATACAGCAGGTGTTAATGCATACCTTGATTTAGAACTTCCCTTACCTATTGAATTTGAATTACTAGATTATGTTCCAGAAAGATGGTCGCCATTAGATGTTACTGGCCGATGGAAACTCATAGCACATTCACAATCTCTTAGTGGGCATGCAAAAATTAGCCGTATGCAAATGTTGCAGGCTTTGGGAGTTGAAAACTTTAAAAAAATCTTTCCCTACTATCCTGTAGATGCCCCAGTTATGGTTCCTATGGGCGAACTTGCCGGCGAAAGGTCAATAACAAATTTAAATGAACTTTTTGAAAAAGCATATAGTGAAATTGGATTTTTAAACGGAACAGGATCCAATAATTGGGCTGTTGATGGCTCTTTGACTGAATCGGGATCCCCTCTTCTGGCAGGAGATCCTCACCTTGCAGTAACTGTTCCATGTTTTTGGCATGTACAGCATATAAGTGGTCCCGATTTTTCCTTTATTGGGGCTTCAATGCCAGGTGTTCCTGGGGTAACATATTATGGTCATAATGGGCATACAGCCTGGAGTCTAACAACGGCTGGTGTAGATGCTCAAGATATCTATTTTGAGCAAATTAGAAATTCTAACAATCCTGAATATTTTTACAAAAATGAATGGCTCCCAGCAGAAAAACATGAAGAATTAATATACGTTAAAGGTGAAAAAAATCCAATTACAGAAATAATTTATGAAACTCATCATGGTCCTATTATTCAAGATCCAATTGGAGATGGTAAATATAGTATTTCGATGAATTGGTCTGGAAAAGAAACCCAACAAACTTTTAGTAGTTTTAAAGCAATGCATTCTTCTAAAACAGTCAATGAACTAATTGAGGCCCACAGGAAATGGACTACCCATACAAATAGAATTTTGGCAGATACTCAAGGAAATATAGGATATATATTATCTGGGCAAGTACCAATTCGTATGGGGAATGTTCCTAATTTGTTTCCTGTCCCAGGTTGGACAGGAGATCATGAATGGATAGGAGAAATACCATTTGAAGAAATGCCAAGGCATATTAATCCTGAAAATCATTACCTCAACACATCAAATAATATGATTGTTTCCTATGATTTTCCTTATTATATCAATGCTACTGGCACACCATATCGAGGGCAAAGAGTTAAAGAATTGCTTCTCAGGACTACTAAACATAACTCATCGACATTTTCAAAAATACAGATGGACACCTTTAGTATACCTGGTTTGAATTTAACTAAACGTATTCAAAACATTTCTCCTACTACTGAAAATGGTCAAAAAGCAAAAAATCTACTATCGGCTTGGGATGGGAATCTTTCAGCAGAAAGTTTTGGTTCGATTTATGAGGTACTTCGTTGGAGAATTCAAGTAAATATATTAAATAAGATTAGAGATGCTATGTTGGGTGAAAAACCAGCAGAAGAAACATTGAGAGTCCACATGACAGCTTTGGAATTTCTTATCTGTTCTGACGATAATTCAATTTTTCAATCAAATATATTTCCATATAACAATTGGGATGAATGTTTAACTATATCATTAGATGAAGTAGGTCAATTTCTAATGGATAAATTAGGCAATGATACTAACAAATGGAATTGGGGAAATGTTCACTCTATATTATTTAGACATGGAAATGGCCGACAAGAACCTGAAGCTTCGCTTTTGAATGTTGGGCCTTTTTCTATACCAGGTTCTGGAGATACTATATGTAACTTTAATCATACTAGTGGCCCAGATTTTAAAGCCACTTCTATGCCTAGTTTCCGTCAGATAATTGATCTTAGTGATTTTTCAAAATCTTTATTTATAATTCCACCGGGTAATTCTGGAGATCAGTCAAGTACACATTACAATGATAATGTAGAAAAATATTTTTCAGGAGAATATAATCCACTTTTATGGGATACTAAGGATATTGAGAAAAATATCGAATCGACACAAATAATAAACCCACTCTAGTAGTGGTTTAAGGGAGCGAGTATGACAAATGCATCTGGAGCACTTTCAGGAGTTCGTGTTGTAACATGTTCTACTGCACAAGCAGGAACAGTTCCGTATATGCTTATGGCTGACCTGGGTGCTGAAGTTATTAAAATAGAAGTCCCTAATGTTGGAGACAACTCAAGAAAATCAGGAGACATCAAAAATGGAATTAGTTCCTATTTTGAAACTAATAATCGCGGGGTAAAAAGCATAACATTAAATCTTAAATTACCTGAGGCACAAAAGATTCTTCATGAATTAGTAGCTACAGCCGAAATATTTGGTCAAAATTTCAGACCAGGGGCAGCTGAGCGTTATGGGTTTGGTTATGAACAACTAAAAAAAATCAACCCAGCACTTGTTTATGCAAGCATTTCAGCTTATGGTCCAGATGGTCCTGATTCAAATTTAAAAGGTACTGATTCTGTTGGTCAAGCACTTGCCGGTGTCACTGAAGCTTTTTCTATACCTGGTCAACAAATGAGAACCGGAGTTGTTTCAATAGCTGATGAAACATGTGCAATAGTAACATTTGGTGGTGTACTTGCAGCACTCATTCATGCACGAGCAACAGGTCAAGGCCAAAAAATTGAAACCTCACTTATAGGAAGTGCTTTTCGATTAATGGGATGGACAATGGCAACGGCAATGTGGAGAAATCAACCCCCTATTACTGGAGCAAGAATAAATGGAAGTCGAGAACGTGCTGGAATTGCTGCATGTTTTAATGATGCAGATGGGAAACCATTAGCAATACAACTTGGTGCCAATGATTGGATTCCAGCTCTAAAGCTTCTAGGTTTTCATGAAACAATGGAGAAAAACGGATTAGCTGATCTTGGGATATCATTTGAATCTGATGATAAAAAAAATCAGATACTTAATCAATTATCAGAATTGTTTGCAACAAACAAACGAGATCATTGGGTAGGATTGTTGCGAGAAGCTGATATGGTTGCAGCTCCTGTGAACAGCATGTTAGAAGCTTCGGAAGATCCTAATATGATAGCTAATGGCTATGTACAAAAGATGACATATCCAAATGGTGAGACATTAAAAATTCATGGCACACCTTGGAAACTTTCTGAAACACCTAGTAAACCTGGTATAGCACCCGACCTTGGTGCTCATAACAAAGAGATACTTAATTCGTTGGGTTATGACGATCAGGCTATAGAAAATCTCAAAGAAATTAAAGCTATATAGGGAGCGAGTATGACAAATGCATCTGGAGCACTTTCAGGAGTTCGTGTTGTAACATGTTCTACTGCACAAGCAGGAACAGTTCCGTATATGCTTATGGCTGACCTGGGTGCTGAAGTTATTAAAATAGAAGTCCCTAATGTTGGAGACAACTCAAGAAAATCAGGAGACATCAAAAATGGAATTAGTTCCTATTTTGAAACTAATAATCGCGGGGTAAAAAGCATAACATTAAATCTTAAATTACCTGAGGCACAAAAGATTCTTCATGAATTAGTAGCTACAGCCGAAATATTTGGTCAAAATTTCAGACCAGGGGCAGCTGAGCGTTATGGGTTTGGTTATGAACAACTAAAAAAAATCAACCCAGCACTTGTTTATGCAAGCATTTCAGCTTATGGTCCAGATGGTCCTGATTCAAATTTAAAAGGTACTGATTCTGTTGGTCAAGCACTTGCCGGTGTCACTGAAGCTTTTTCTATACCTGGTCAACAAATGAGAACCGGAGTTGTTTCAATAGCTGATGAAACATGTGCAATAGTAACATTTGGTGGTGTACTTGCAGCACTCATTCATGCACGAGCAACAGGTCAAGGCCAAAAAATTGAAACCTCACTTATAGGAAGTGCTTTTCGATTAATGGGATGGACAATGGCAACGGCAATGTGGAGAAATCAACCCCCTATTACTGGAGCAAGAATAAATGGAAGTCGAGAACGTGCTGGAATTGCTGCATGTTTTAATGATGCAGATGGGAAACCATTAGCAATACAACTTGGTGCCAATGATTGGATTCCAGCTCTAAAGCTTCTAGGTTTTCATGAAACAATGGAGAAAAACGGATTAGCTGATCTTGGGATATCATTTGAATCTGATGATAAAAAAAATCAGATACTTAATCAATTATCAGAATTGTTTGCAACAAACAAACGAGATCATTGGGTAGGATTGTTGCGAGAAGCTGATATGGTTGCAGCTCCTGTGAACAGCATGTTAGAAGCTTCGGAAGATCCTAATATGATAGCTAATGGCTATGTACAAAAGATGACATATCCAAATGGTGAGACATTAAAAATTCATGGCACACCTTGGAAACTTTCTGAAACACCTAGTAAACCTGGTATAGCACCCGACCTTGGTGCTCATAACAAAGAGATACTTAATTCGTTGGGTTATGACGATCAGGCTATAGAAAATCTCAAAGAAATTAAAGCTATATAGAGCTTATACATGATTGTTGTTAGTATGTTTTTTCCAAACACAAATCAAACAAAATTTGATAATATTTATTATCGAAATTCTCATTATAAAATTGTAAGAAACCTTTTAGATCCTTTAGGTTTAGTTGAAATTGAAATGCTAGCAGGAGTATCGGATACTAGTCCAGAAACTCCGCCTAAATATCATGCTATTACTAATTTTAAGTTTAAATCTATTGAAAATGTCCATAATGCCTTCACGCAAACAGCCAAAACAATCATTATAGATAGCCAGAATTTCACAAACACTAAACCTCTTTTTCAAATATCCGAAATTATAGTATAACTCTCCTATTTCGAAGTTCAATGATATCTGATTCTAAGTAGCCTAGTTCTTGTAAAACTTTATCTGTATCTTCTCCTAGTTGTGGGGCGGCTTTTGTAGTGCTTATATGCTTATTATCTATTATCGCAGGGTGTACTGATTGTTTGATTTCTCCATACGTTGGCGATGTTACGGATATTTGCATTGAATGATCGGCTAAAAATTCATTTTCCATTAATTGTTTTGTAGTGTTAACTTTTTCACAATAACCACCATAGCTTCGTACTAATTTTATAATTTTATTTGAATTAATCTTTGATAAGTGTTTGATAAAATCTTCTTGCGATGATGATTTAGTTGAATTTTTGATCATATTAAAATTCTCTTGACTTTGGGCATCTATATATATCCAGGAATCACTACATTGATATAAACGTTTGTATTCATTAATTCCAAAATTATCATGCGTTGACTCCAATTCCCAAGGCTTATTGTCAATGAAGAAAAATTCTGCTGCTTGTACTGCCATAATTGTATTCATTAAGCATGTCTCAACATTATGAGATTTGCCTGTTTTGCTTCTATCCAATAAACCCAAACAGACTGACCATGCACCTAGTAAGGCCGCTGTATAATCAGATAAAGCTACTCGCATAAATGCTGGTCTATCTTCATTTTCAGATTGATAAATCATGCTTCCACTCATAGCTTGAAATAATGGATCAAATCCCGGGGTTTTATTATAGGGGCCAGTGGTCCCATATGCATTTATAGTGCAATATGTAATACTTTTGTTGTATTTAAGAAGGCTTTCATAATCTACATTTAATTTTTCTGCTACCCCGTAACGATAATTTTGAACAACACAGTCACTAATTTTAGAAATTTCATAAATAATGTCCTTACCTTCTTGGTGTTGCAAATTTACTGCTATTCCTCGTTTACTTCTATTCCATGTTTCAAATCCTGCAAGGGCCCTAAATCCATCTCCATCAAAAGATTCAACCTTGATAACATCTGCGCCTAAGTCAGCAAGTAATCCGGAACAATATGCTCCTGCAATATATCCAGCTAGATCAAGCACTCTAAACGATTGTAATAATTTATTATTCATTATTTCCATAAATTATATTCTTATCTTTAAAATGATTTATTTCTTTTTGCGTATATCCAATTTCTGTTAATATTTTATTATTATCAAAACCTGTAGGTTTAACTAGTGGGTTTATTTCAGTTTTCCCCCCATCAAAATATACGATGTTAGATATCTGTTTAGTATTTCCTAAGTTATTATTATTAAATGATTCAATTGTTTTATTATGTGACATTTGTTCATGGTTGATATATTCGCTTTTTGTTCCTACTTTGGCAAACGGTATATCTGTTAACTTCATGAATTCCTCCCAATATTCTAACGTCTTTTTCCTGAATATAGGTTCGAATATTTCTGCAAGCTCTAGATGATATTCAGCGGGAATTCCCCAGGGAGCATCAATAAACCTTTCGTCAATAACAAGTTCTTCAAGTTCTAGACCTATACACAATTTGTTCCAAAATGATGGATTTCCACCGGCTAGAAAAAACCAACCATCTTTGGCTTTAAATAATCTATATATAGGAACCCCTGCCCTTATTCCATCACGTATTATTGGCTTTCTTACCGGAAGGTTCATGCCCGTCATAAATTGAGCACTTTGCATAACCATAGCACTATGGGATAAAGAAATTTCAATTTTTTTACCTTCGTTATGGATTTCTTTCCATAAGAGAGCGGCAGTAATATGATAACTAGAATTAAAGGCTGCACCATAAGCCGCTGTAGGCACCCGTACAAATTCTGGTATTCCATCATCTCCCTGGTCGCCCATTAATCCAAAAGCAGCTCCAACTGAATATTCATTCCCGTGTCTTTCTTTATAAGGCCCTGTTGAAGAAAAAGGAGGAATAATACAATATATTATATTATCATTGTGATTTCGTACTGATTCATAATCAAGTTCATTTATTGAAAGTTCCGATTCAATACCATCAAGGATAATTACATCAGATATCTTAATAAGTTCAGATAAAATTGATTTGGAATCAGGTTTTTCAAGGTTGAGTGAAAATTGCTCTTTCCCACGGTTCCATAATTGATAACGAACATCATTTCTTGCATCTGTGTATTGATCAAATTCAAGTTTAATCACTCTAGCGCCCATATTTTGTAGCAACATAGAACAATATGGCCCCGCAATACCCTCTGAAGCATCTAAAATAACAATGTCATTTAGTACATTGATCACGTAATCCTCTTTAATAGAGATTTATAGTATTTGTTATTGGTATAATATATTGGTAATTTAAATGAATAATGAATAACTATAAATAGTATTTATCAGCAATACAATAACAATTCGAATAATAATCATGACAGATGAGAATATATATAAACAAATAGATTCATTACGATCCTTGATTGAATTTCATAATATTCAATATTACCAATTAAATGATTCCAAAATTTCTGATTCCGAATACGATGAATTATTTAATCAACTAAAAAAATTTGAAGAGTTATACCCTCACTTAGTGAATCCAGCATCTCCAACTCAAAAAGTTGGCAGTCCTGCTTTAGATCAGTTTGCTAAAGTTAATCATAAATCTCCTATGCTAAGTTTAGGAAATGTATTCGATAAGCATCAATTAGAGGTATGGTATGCTCGTATAAGTCGGTTGTTAGATGATGACTCATTTGAGATGCAATGCGAATTGAAATTTGATGGCCTTGCAGTTTCAATCTTATATGAAAATGGTTCATTAACTACTGGATCTACAAGAGGGAACGGTATTATTGGTGAAAATATAACTAATAATATAAAAACTCTCAAAAATCTCCCTCACAATATTAAATTTACTAGTAATTCACTGATAGATGTTCGCGGAGAAGTTTATTGCCCTTTAGATCAGTTTCATAACTTTAATAAAGAAAGAGAA
>VFGE01000040.1 GCA_009392515.1 SAR202 cluster bacterium
TACATGGTCTCATGATGGAACTAAAATTGCATTCACTAGCTGGAGAGATGGAAATGGTGAAATTTATACCATGGATGCTGATGGGACTAATCAAACTAATGTAACTAATAATATTAAAGAGGATAGTAGTCCATCGTGGTCACTTGATGGATCGAAAATTGTATTTCACTCAAGTAGGGATGGAAATAGTGAAATCTATACCATGAATACGGATGGGACAAATCAAGTTCGCATTACTGAAACAGCTAGTGATGAAATGTATCCCGTTTGGTCTGCTGATGGAACAAAAATTGTATTTCAATCAAATATCATGATAGTACAACAAGAACTATTTTATATGGATAGTGATGGTACTAATATCACACGAATTACTAATAACTCTACAGAGGATAAAAATGCAACATGGTCTCCTGATGGAACAAGTATTGCATTTGAAACAAACAGAGATGGAAATACTGAAATTTATCTCAGTGAACTCCCAGATACTTCCCATATAACCCAAATTACGAATACGAAAAATAATTTGGTGCCTTCGTGGTCCCCAGACGGGACAAAAATTGTATTTCAATCAACTAGAGATGGAAATACTGAAATCTATACCATGGATGCAGACGGGACTAATCTAGCTAATGTTACAAACAATGCCTCTGAAGACCAATACGCTTCATGGTCTGCTGATGGAACGAAAATTGTATTTCATACGGATAGGGATGGAAATTGGGAAATTTATTCCATGAATTCTGATGGCACAAATCTTAATCGTATTACTAATAATCTATCCATTGATGTATATCCTCATTGGTCACCTATGGGGAATAAGATTACATTTTCTACATTGAGGGATGGAAATTGGGAAATTTATTCCATGAATCCTGATGGCACAAATCAAACTAATATAACAAACAATCTCAGTAATGATCTACTTTCGACTACTTCCTCAGATGGAAACAAAATTGCATTTAGATCCAACAGAGATGGTAATGATGAAATTTATATAATGAATACAGATGGTACTAACCAAACTCGTCTAACAAATAATACCAATAATGATAGCAATCCTTCATGGTCTCCTGATGGAACTAAATTAGTTTTCGAACGATATGAAAATTTTAATGTGAATTTGTATAGCATAAATTCCGATGGAACTAATTTAACCAATATAACTAATAATAGATATTTATGGGATTCCTTTCCATCATGGTCTCCTGATGGCAATAACTTGGCTTTTCGATCTGGTAACGCCATTGATGGTGATATATATATCATGGACATCTCGAAAACTCTTAAGCAAAGACAATTACACAACTTAACAAATGACGATTATGACGATCTATCAGAAAAGTTTTCAATAAAAGAGCCCGATGTTTTAAATCCTGGCGAAACTATGAATATCAAGGGTCGTGCAACACTTTCTACGGGAACAAGTACTGATCCAAGGTGGATTATAAATCTTATATCTGATACAGGTGTTAAAGCTTCAAAAACAGGATCTCAAATAACTTATCTTAATGGGATATTCAGAACTCCGGATAATAGGTCTTTATTTGGAACTGCAGACACTGTCCTCTATAACAAAGATGGGTGGATTCCTGTTCAAAGTTTAGATGGCGAATGGAGAACGGCATCAGGAGCTGCTGAAATCGTACTAGATCAAGAAGGAAATGCTCATGGCATAATAGGAGAGTCATACTTAGATTTAGAACTTCCTTATGACGGGACTTATCTTATTGAAATTGGATCAAATGGAACGATACGTCCAGGTAATAATACATCCGTTGGGAATTACAATATAATTCTTAACAATCAATGGATTCATGATGAAACACCTGATATAGGTGATTCAACAAATGAAGGATTTCCAATACCACAAGGTGCTCAAGAAATAAATCCTGGGGAGTGGAAATTTGGGGAAATTAACACAGAAGATGATGTTGACTGGTGGGAATTTGATGGTGTAAAAGGGGAACAGATAACCATCAAAATATCTTATACAAACCATCAAAGTATCGGAGACTGGGTAAGTGGACTGGAAGGCTTTACCTTTAAATTATATAATTATAAAACAGCCGGAAGTATTAATTGTTAACAATATTTAACGTAGAGAATTGTTGGAAAGAAACTTAGGATAAATATATGGCAGCAACTATTTCAACAGCATTAATAATGACTGTACTTTTTACAGCATTCATTTTGTTTAACAGGACTACTCTTGATAATAATCTTGAAATTTCACAAGCTATGAATGAAGCAGCTGAGCTTGCAGGTGAAAGAGCAAGAACGAATATCAGGATGATGAATGTAAATGTTTCAGACTTTTGCGACATTGAAGCTACAGTTATTAATGAAGGAACCACTGATATCTCTGACTTTAAAAATATGAGCCTTATTGTTGACTTCCCTGATGAAGCGGCAGTAAACAATGATTCTATTTCATTAAATTACACATCATCTTCGGTACCTAATGCTGGTGAATGGACCTATTCGATTAATTCAAAAACATATCCACATCAAAAAACTATTTTAAATCCTGGCGAGTCTATGACTATTAAAGGTATGGGAATACTAAGTTCTGGTATTAGTAATAGTTCTGCTTGGGGACTCACCCTATCTACTGCTAATGGTGTAACAACGAGTAAAACTGCAGTAAAGCATTCAGGAACAGGTGGTAAAACCAGAACATATGACCCTAGAGGATTCCTTAACTTCGGCCAACCTTATGCATATGCCGATAGAGTTATATATAACGAATCTGGTTGGAGTGCAACTAAAACACCACCTACCTGGGCTTGGAGTGGAGTAGGAGCTGGGAAATTCTCATATGCAGGAGGAGATGTTGGTGATTCATATTTGGAAATGGAACTACCAAGAACAGGTACTTATATAATACAAATTATCTCCTTGAGCGCTAGTACAAAAGGAGAATATCATATAATCCTAAATCAACAAGGTAATGTCGTTCCTACTATTGTTTCAGGAGATCCTACAAATATTGGCTCTAACTTTGAAGCAAATCCTCAATATATTGCTATAGGAGAAAAACGACACGGAGAAATTAATACACTAGACGATACTGATTGGTGGAGATTTTCAGGATCAAAAGGAGAAAAAATAGAAATCAGAATATTTAAAACTAATCCGAGTTTCGATCCTTTAAATGTTAGCTTTTATTTGTGGGACTATGATTCTAGTGGAGTTATAGCATGTTAATAGAGAATCAACTATAATATATCCAGCTATTAAAATTATGGGAAAATACCATGACATATAATGTTGAAGAAACAGAAGTCGAAGAACGTAATACCATATCCACTGGTAATATAGAAATCGATCGTCGTATTGGTGGTGGAATTCCCTACGGAACATTAATGCTTATTGAGGGTGACGACGCATCAGGAAAAAGTAGCATAACTCAACAATTGTTTTATGGTGCACTAAAAGCTGGTGAGGATGTTGTCTGTTACAGTACAGAGACTACTATACAAAGTCTGATACCTCAAATGAAAAGTATTGGTATGGATTGCACAGATTATTTTATTATGAATCATTTGCGTATATTTCCGATATCAACTCGTGGAACTGACACTAATACTGATTTTATGTTTGATGCATTAGCAAATCATATTGAAAAAGAGCAATCTGCCCGAGTTTTAGTTATTGACTCATTGACGACATATATTTCAAGCCTTGGTGGGGAAAAAATTCAAGATTTTTTCCAAAAATGTAAACGATTATGTGACCAAGGAAAAGTAGTAATTTGCACAGTTCATAGCAATGCATTCGATGAAAATGCTTTAACACGAGTGCGGTCAATTTGTGATGCATATCTAATGTTAAAAGTAACTCGCGCAGGATCAGCTCTTGTTAAAACCCTGGAAGTTGCAAAAATTAAAGGTGCAGAAAGTACTACAGGTAATATTAGTGGTTTCCAAGTGGAACCGGGTCTAGGTGTAAGGTTAATCCCAATATCTCGAGCCAAAGCATAAAGATAGTGAAGTGCTGATATGGTTAAAGAAAGAGAAATATTAAAACTACCTGGAAAAGTTTTTGATACTATACGATATGGTATTAGTTGGGGACTTTTATCTCGAAAGAAATCTACTAATCCAGAAGCGGATATAAATCCTATTGAAGCAATTGATAAACTTGAAACACAAAAAAATGGTTCGGATTCAAATTCCACAAACAAAATATCAATAAAAATAACTAATCAATCAATAGAAGATAATCCAAGATTGTTTGCTAAACTTCCTCCTGCCCTACAATCCGAAGCAAAGTCACATAAACATTTATGGGCATACTTGTGTGCTGCTGACCTCGATACAATAGGTGTACCTGCATATTATGAAGAACTTACACGAGAAGTTAGAAATCTCCCATATAAGAATCTTATATATCCTGTAGAGAATGCCGTATTTATACATATAGTTCCTGATAAAGAAGATAGTAGAGATACATATGTAGCAATAGAACCTTCTATGGACCCAGAAATTGAACAACTTATGGGGGATGTAGATGACTATTTAATAGACTATGTTGAGGATTTAAAAAATGAAAATGAACTACCTCATCAGGAAGTATTACTTAATTGTTTAGAGCAAATATGTACGACAGTAGGCATTAATTCCAAAAACAAAATTCTTGTTACAGAGGAACAATACAAAGCATTACAATACCTCATGCTACGTGATAAAGACGGACTAGGCACAATTCAACCAGTAATATCAGATCCTAATATTGAAGATATTAGTTGCAGTGGTGTGGGCACTTTATTTCTTGAACACAAAGTATTCGGTGGGTTAAAAGCAGGCATACAATTTACCTCAGAATTAGAATTAGATCAATTTGTAATAAAACTTTCTGAAAAAATAAATCGCCCAGTTACTGTTAGAGATCCAATTGTTGACGCTGTACTACCTGATGGTTCTCGTGTAAATATCGTTTTTGGAACAGATGTTTCAAAACGAGGCAGTAATTTTACTATACGTAAATTTAACGATGTTCCAATCAGCGTTTTGGATCTTATAGATTTTGGGTCTATCAATTACGAAATGTTAGCATATTTATCAATAATGCTAGGTGAGGGCATGAACACATTTGTATCTGGGGAAACTGCATCTGGCAAAACCACCTTACTTAACGCAATCAGCACTTTCATTCCAGCAACTTCAAAAATAGTTAGCATTGAAGACACACCTGAACTACAGGTTCCGCACGACAATTGGACAAGAGAAGTAGTTAGAGGATCAGCAGGATCCTCTGGTACTGGTGCTGCGGTTACAATGTTTGATTTATTAAGAGCAGCTCTTCGACAAAGACCAAATGAAATAATTATCGGAGAAATACGTGGAGCAGAAGGAGCTATAGCCTTTCAAGCTATGCAGACTGGACATGCTTGTATGGCAACATTCCATGCTGCTACTGTAGAAAAACTCATTCAAAGAATGACAGGAGATCCAATAAATGTACCTAAAGCATATATAGATAACCTTAATCTTGTCGTTATTCAAAGTGCTGTAAAATTACCAAATGGATCATTGGGTCGAAGATGTATGAGTATAAATGAAATTGTTGAATACGATCCAGAAACTAATTCTTTTGGTTTTATTGAAGTATTTAGATGGAACCCTTCGAATGACACCTTTGAATTTCCTGGTTATATGAACACTGCGTTATTAGAAGGAACTGTTGCTCAACGTCGAGGTATCCCAGAAAAAGATAGCAGACTAATATACGATGAAATCGAAAAAAGAGCAGAAATTTTAAAAAGACTTCATGAACGTGGAATTAAAAACTTTTATGAATTGAATGATACTCTTGCAAAAGCAGCGAGAGAGGGATTATTTAAGTAGAATGGATTTAATCAAATCAATATTAAATAACATTTCTCAACTTTTTGAGCGTAAACATGTTTCAACAGCTGTTGATAAAGTATCCTCTGACTCAACTGTTATAGGCTATGATTTACTTTCATCACTAGCATATATGTCAGTTTTAGCTATAGGAGGATTACCTAGATCTCAAATTCTAGAAGGTACCGCAAAACAACCTTATAAAGTATCTGTATTTTTTGAATACGTATTTCTTTTGGCTAAAAGAATAGGTTTTGAATATACTTTAGCATTTGAAATGGTAGCTAACCGAGCTAAAGCTACCAATGTCAGAAGCTTGTTATTACGATTTTCCGCAGCAATTTCCTCAGGGGAATCTGAGCGTGATTTTATAATTCAAGAATCCACATTAGAAAATGATCGATATAAAAATGATTATGAGAGAGCTGTAGAAAATTTACGTAAATGGACTGATGCATATGGTGCAATATTGGTATCAGTAACACTAATAATGGTTGTTTCTTTAGTATCAAGCCTTATGGGTTCTCTGACCGAAACTTTTACCATTCTGATGGCAGCAGTATTATTTTTCATAACATCAATGGGAGCATATATAATTAATGGTGTATCTCCAAAAGAAGATGTCACGTATAGCAGTAAATACGGGATAACAAAAGAACGAATGCTAGCAAAAAGATTTTTAAAATTTGGCCTCCCTATTGGATTGATTACAGCTTTAATAATTGCCCCTAATTATAGTCTTTTACCTGGTACTGCAATAGTTTTTGCATGTCTTGGCATCTCAATGATACCAACTGCATATTTTCAAATGATAGATCATAATAAAGTTGATAAACTTGATCAAGAAATGCCAACTTTTATTAGAACTCTTGGAAATATTGCTGGATCTACTGGTGTCACATTATCAGAGGCAATTAAAAGAATTGATATAGCCTCAATGGGCAGTTTAGGATATCACATCGAACGATTAGGAGTGAGGTTAAAAGCTGAAATACCGATTGATAAATGCTGGGAAAAATTTAGAACGGAAACAGGTAGTGAATTAGTCAATCGTTCAACACATATGCTCGTAGATGGTGCTGAACGTGGTGGAACACCTGATGATGTAGGTAACATTACGAGTGAATTTTGTAACACTATTGTTCAATTACGAGCGACAAGACAATTAACATCATCAACCTTTTTATATCTAACCATTGTCATGCATGCTGTTATGGCATTTATACTAGTATTTGTTTTGGCAATATTAACAAGCTTTAATCAAGAACTAGTATCAGTTCATGCTGAAACTATGGGTGCTACTACAGAAGACGCTGCATCAATTTCAGTACCAAACAATTTATCACTGCCTCCTGGGATCGGTCTTATGGAAGGTGGAGATATGCCTAATCCCATCGATATGTTTGGTTCACCTGATATGGGTGTAACATCGTTTACTATAATGTTTGTAATATTTATACTAACATTGGCTAATTCATTAGCACCCAAATTTGCCAGTGGTGGAAATAACCTGAAAATTATCGGCCTTTTGTGTATAATGTGTTTAGTTTCTGCATCTGTGATCACTATAGTTCCTATGATTGCAGAACAAATATTTACTATCGCTTAGGATGGAGTCATGGGAGAATCATTATTTATTGAACCCATAAAAAAATTTGTAAGTAACATGCAAGAGAAGCTGTCTGCGCTTATAAATAAACCTGATTCTAATTATCCTGAAGAGCAAATAGAATCTCCTGTTGATGAAATTCCTGAAAATAGTACAACCATAGAAAATGAAACAATTCCTCAAATACCAGCTACTATCCCAGAAATTGATGATGACCTTCTAGAAATTGATACGGTTGATAACAATTTTCTATTAGAAGAAGATCAAGAAAATACAGAACCTGATCTTAATCTAGTAGATGATGATAACAATTTAAGAGATCTCTTTACCACCAATGTTAAAACTGATCCAATAGTATTACAGTTACTTGAGAAACATGGCACATTAACCGCTGAAGAACTAGCCAAAGAATTGAATGAATTTATGCAATTCATAAAAGATAGAGACTAACTTATTTTTTTGATTGATAATTTAATGAATTTATTATCTCCACAATATGCAGGCGATCTAATCTATATTTTAGTTACATTCATTTTGTTATGGAAAATCACAAAAGAAGATTTGATACATAATGTTATTGCAAACAAAAATATAATTATCGGCCTAATATTTGGAATAGTTACCATACCATGGCTACCACAACTTAAACCCATCGTGTTAAATCAACGATTCATTGATTTAACATCCTTGCCTTTTATAAAGATTCTTGATTCATTTTTTGCAGCGTTATTTTTAGGCATTCTTTTTCTAATGATTCAATTAACACCAAAAGTTCGGCTTGGATCAGGAGACATTAAATTTGCTATATTAATCGGTCTCTTATTAGGGTTTTATTGGTCATTTTTAGCATTACTTGCAGTATCAATACTACTTGCTCTTTATTCAATTATAATGATTTTTAATAAAGGGAAAAAACAAGCATATAGCGACGTATATCCTTTGGCACCTTTTTGGTTTTTAGGTTCTATATTTGCAGTAATTTTCGGCAATATTATTAGTAGTTATATAGGTATAACACTTATTACAGGATAGTTACAATGTATCGTTAATTTAAAGACTTAGGTAATTCAAAAGATTCTGGAACATTAGGGTTTTCATTTGTGGGTAAAACAACTGTAGCTTTTCCTGGAGCAGTAATAACACCTTCTTGGTTTTCAATATACACATCACATTCAATATATCCCAAACCATCTTCTCCTATGTATCGATTCACAACAGACCCTTTTGCTACAAGTGTATGTCCAGGGTGATCCACTGCTCTTTGTTGACAAGAAAGCTTTTTTAAAAACCCATCATCACCAATCCAATTTATTAGCATATTATGTAACATTGATGTTCGAATTGGGCCATTAATTAATGTATCTTTATAACCTTTTGAACGAGCCCAGTCTCTAGCTTGGTGCAATGGCTCATAATTTTCTACTGCTGATGAAAATCTTACAATATCTGTTGTATTCCATGTCAATGGTCCCAAATTTGGAATTTCATCCCCTATGTTTACTTCTTCATAAAATAATTTTGATTTACTCATTTTCCCCTCAAATGCATTAAGGCATTCTTATATTGATTTGTTTAGAAAGAGCAACAACTTCACTATCTTGGTTAATAAAAATTGTTTCACTTACCACAGGAATAAGAGATCTCTTTGCACCTTTCTTTTCGTAAATATCAATTACTCGTGCTTGTTGAGTTAAAGTATCACCCTCTTTAACAACTTTATACCATTCAGATTCGTTGCCTCCATTTACCGCAACAGTAGTATTCGGGACTGTAAAAACTGGAATAGCAGATTCACCAAGCATACCTTTATCCCAAAATCCAAAAGGAGGTCTAATTACATATGCTGGAGGTGCAATTAATGAACCTATTAAACTTTTTTGGGCATAGTCAATATCAACATATCGAGATTTAGTCTCAAATACTCCTTGGGTAAATCGACGTATAGATGATATATCTAATGGTTCAGGCCAAGTATAAGATTCTCCCATTGCACCAATCATTTCTATGATCTCTTTAGTTAAATAGATATTAGTAGGATCGGTAAATTCAGCACTTATTTGCTTAGTAGAAAATTCTTCATATGTTATTGGGGCTGTAAAATTAAAATCGATTGAATCAACCTCTTTTGTTGGAATCAAAAGTGTTGCTTTACCTGGGCATGAAACTAATCCATTTTCATTGCTAAGAGCAATATCACATTCTACAAATCCATATCCATCAACAGTATATGTTTTTGTAAATGTACCTGAAGCTGTTAAGGTTTCATTAACGTAATTGATTCCTCTATGAGAAACTTCAATTTTCTTAATATAACCAATATCACCTACCACTTCATCTAACCAAGAACACATAAGAGCTTGTTTAAACGGGCCACTTAACAAAACATTATCAAAACCATGTTCAATACACCAATCATAATCTTGATGAATTTCTCCGTAACTATCAACTGCAGACCCAAATCGAATCATATCCATATTAGTTAATGGACCCCACGACTTAGAAGGAAGACTTGAACCTTCTATTATATCTTCATAATACAGCTGCATAGTAATCAATTTCCTGTTTAGAATAAACTGGTGCCTTCAGCTTGTCTTCGTAGAGATTTATTTGTAACTATAGCTATTAGCTTCCCGTCTTGATTTTTAATTATTCGGTCTGAGGTTATTATGATCATAGGTCCACTTTTACCTTCTTTTTGTTCAATATTTGAAACAACAGTTTTGCCAGTAAGTGTATCTCCAATTCTTATTTGGCCAAACCATTCAATTTCACTTCCTGCGTTAACTTGTTTGGCAAAGCCTGGGGTATCAACAAGGCCTCTATGGCGCATTTCTTCTTTTTCTGCATCTTCTACAACACCCAAAGGGCTTGGAAAACTTCTATGAAAGTAAAAAGGAGGTGCGATTATTGAACCATATTTTGAAGATTTAGCATATTCTTCATCATAGTACAATGGATTATCATCACGAGTTGCCTGTATAAAACGCCTTAATGAAGACCTATCCAAAGGTTCTGGCCAAATTGTTTCTTCACCTTCTTTACCAATTTGGCTAAGAATTTCTGGAGTTAAATAATTTTGCTCTTGTTCAACCATTGTAATATCTCCCATAAATGCATACATTAATTAATATTATTGACAGTTAAATCATGCTCGATTATACAACATGTTATATAAAAGTTACTAATATTTATTATCTAATATTGTCTAATTGTTGATTTAAATACTATAATCAAAAATAAAACTTAATAATTTGAATACCTATAAACTCGGGAGAGGTGCTAGAGTGGACGAATAGGCGCGCCTGGAAAGCGCGTGTCTTGGTAACCCCAGGACCATGGGTTCGAATCCCATCCTCTCCGCCATATGTAAAAGGTTAATAAAATGACAAAAAATTTAGTGATAGTTGAATCACCTGCAAAAGCACGAACTGTTAGCAGATATCTTGGAAAAGATTTTCAGGTTGAAGCGTCTGTCGGACATATTAGAGATTTACCATCAAAAGAAATGGCTGTGGATATAGATAATAATTTTACTCCCAGCTATGTAATTATGCCTGGGAAAAAATCTATCGTACAAAATCTCAAAAAATTAGCTCGTAATGCTGAAAATATTTATCTTGCTACAGACCCAGATAGAGAAGGCGAGGCAATATCATGGCATATACTTGAATCAATTTCATCCTCTAAAACTCCACCGACCCAAAGAGTTGTATTTCATGAAATAACAGAACAAGGAATAAAAGAAGCTTTTAATAATCCTGGAGACATTGATATGCAGTTAGTTAATGCTCAACAGGCTAGACGAATACTAGATAGGGTTGTTGGATATCAATTAAGCCCATTATTACAAAAAAAATTTACCAGTGGAAGAAAACTCGGACTCTCAGCTGGAAGAGTCCAATCAGTGGCTTTAAAAATCATTGTTGAACGTGAACGTGAAATTTCCTCCTTTATACCTAAGGAATATTGGAATGTTACTATTAATTTATCAAAATCAGATTCAAATAAAACTAAATTTGATGCAAAACTTAACTCTGAAAAAATTAATTCCGAAGCAGAAGCTACTGAATTAAAGCAAATACTTAATAATTCTACCTACAAGGTAGAAAAAATTTCTGTCCGAAATTCTTCCAGTAAAGCACCTGCACCATTTACAACTAGCACGCTACAACAAGAAGCCTCCAGAAGACTTAGATATACTGCAACAAGAACCATGAGAATTGCACAACAACTTTACGAAGGGATAAACATCGGTAGTGAAGGTGAGACTGGCCTGATAACCTACATGAGAACTGATTCAATCACACTTTCTTCCATTGCAAGTTCAGAAATAACTGATTTTATTAAAGAAATCTATGGTGAAAACTATGTTTCAAATACTAAACATACTGTTCGTAAAAAAGCTGTAGCAGCTCAGGAAGCACATGAAGCAATACGTCCAACTTCAGTACTAAGAACACCTGATAATTTAAAAAACCATCTAACAAGAGAGCAACTTTCTCTTTATACCTTAATTTGGCGAAGGACTGTTGCCAGCAAAATGTCTAATGCAATCAATCAAATTACTACTGTAAATATTCTTTCTGAAGATACAAATAAAGAACAACATAAATTTATTTGCTCAGGTAGTATTCCGCAATTTGATGGCTTCAGAATTTTATATGAAAACCCTGATCATGATCCCGAAAATGATACAGAAGAAAATGAAGAATCATCAAAAAAACTGCCCAAATTATCCAAAGATGATGATCTGAAATTAAACGATGTAGCTAACGAACAAAAATTCACGCTTCCACCTGCACGATATACACAGGCAACTTTAGTTAAAAAACTTGAAGAATCTGGTATAGGAAGGCCTAGTACCTATGCTTCAATAATGTCAACTCTTGAAGGAAGAAATTATTGTACTTTAGTCGATGGTAAATACCAAACAGAACAACTAGGTGAAGCTATAGTTGATCAACTAAATCCATACTTTCCCAATATAATGGATGTAGAATTTACAGCTTCTATGGAAACAAATCTTGATGAAATTGCAAAAGGGAATAAGGAATGGATTTCTGTTTTACAAGATTTTTACAATCCTTATAGTAAATTATACGCTGAAGCAGAATCTACTATGCCAAAAGTTACTGTAGAAACCCCAACAGGTGATTATTGTCCGCAGTGCGAGAGACCACTTGTTGAAAAAATAGGGAGAAACGGTAAATTTATCGCCTGTTCCGGATTCCCGGAATGTCGATATTCAAAAAATATTGTTAACAGCACCGGTATAAAATGTCCGATTTGCGTAAAAGAAGATCGGGAAGGTGAAATAATTGAAAGACAGCAGCGAAAAGGTCAACGAAGAAAGTTTTATGGTTGTAGCGCTTGGCCAAATTGTAACTTTATAAGCAACGCAAAACCAGTTGAGCATACATGCCCTGAATGTAATGGGCTAATGGTTGAATCAACAAGGGATCGAATAGTTTGTTATGATAAAGATTGTGCTATTACACTAAATTCAAATGAATTAACAACCAATCTAAATAACACAACGTAATCGCAATATGAATAATGAAAAAATCATTGAAAAATATAACAAACATTTAAGTTACGAAAAAAACTTATCTGATAATACAATAAGAAATTATTTATCAGATCTTTCAGTATTTGCAAGTTTTCTAGTTGAAGAAAACTTTTCCAAAGAACAACCATTTCAAGACTTCGCAAAATTTATTTTAAATAAAAAGAAGCAACTTTTCCAAACTGAATATCGTAAAACAATAGTTAGTTTCCTTACATGGCTAGTAACTAAAAAAACTAAAAATATTAGTCGTAATAGTGTAATAAGAAACTTAGCCAGCCTTCGTTCTTTTTTCAGATTTTGTATTGAAGAAAAATTCATGCCAGAAGCGCCATTGTGGAATAGTAGGTCTTATTCAATGAAAAAAATTATCCCCAAAAAACCCCAACTATTACCAGAAGTACTGGAACAGAATGAAATTGAATCCCTATTAGATAATTCAAAAGAAAATGAAATCGATCACAAGAGTTTAGAATTAGAAATAAGAAATTTGTCGATATTAGAAATTTTATATGGATCAGGTTTGCGACTATCTGAAGTATCAAATTTAAATCTAAATGATATCGATATGACAAAACGTACTGTTACGGTAATAGGAAAAGGAAATAAACAAAGACAAGTGCCACTATCATTAAAATCAATAAAGATTTTAGATGAATATGTACGAAATCAAAGAAAATTATTTGCTAAGAGAAACTCAGAATCTGCATTATTTCTTAATAAATTTGGAAAAAGATTATCAAATCGATCTATTCAAAATATTGTGAAATCAAAAGCAAAAATAGCAGGGCTTCCTAAAAGAATACACACTCATATGATACGGCATTCATTTGCAACCCATTTATTAGATGGAGGAGCAGATATTCGAATCGTTCAAATGCTTTTAGGCCATTCAAGCCCAGATACTACACAAATATACACTCATGTAAGTACAAACCAAGCAAAAAAAATATACTTAGATAGCCATCCTCTTGCGAATATCAACAAATAGACTAATATATCAATAAATACATTTTGGAGAATCTCATGAATATAGCAATAATTAATGGTCCAAATCTGAATAACCTTGGTAAAAGAGATAATTCGATTTACGGATCAAAATCTTTAAATGAAATAGAACAATTAATAATAGAAAATTTTACTGATTCATCAGTTTCTTTATCTTTTTACCAATCAAATGCTGAGGGTGAAATAATAGATTATATTCAAAAAATAACAGATACTACTGATGCAATCATAATTAATCCGGGGGGATTAACTCACTATAGTATTTCACTAAGAGATTGTCTGTCTGATTTTAATGGCAGAATAATTGAGGTACATTTATCAAATATACATGCAAGAGAAAGTTTTCGTAGAGAATCTTTAATTGCCGATGTTTGCGAAGGACACATTTCGGGTCTAGGTTGGTTTGGCTATCTAACAGCAATAAATTATCTTCTATCTTAATACCAATAAAGGAGTACAATGAACGACCGTTTAACAAAACTGCAAGAAAAACTAGCTGAATTTGAAGTGGATGGGATATTAATTACAAACCCAGAAAACAGATATTATATTTCAGGATTTTTAGGTTCTGCCGGATACTTATTCATAACCCCAGATGCAGCTTATCTTAATACTGATTTCCGTTATATTGAGCAGGCAACAAATCAAGCACCATCGTTTGAGATCATTAAAATAGATTCTGAACTAAAATGGTTCATTGATCTACTTATTAAACATAGAATTAATACACTTGGCTTTGAATCTGAAGATCTAAGTTTTGCTGGATATTCACGATTTTCTGAAATTATAGAGAAAAATAAATTGAATAAAATTGTCAATTTAAAACCACTTAATGCATCAATAGAAAAAATCCGTGCTGTTAAATACATGGACGAAATAGATATATTAAAAGAAGCTATAAAAATTTCTGATGAAGCAATGAATACTATAGCACCAACTATAAGAGCTGGTATATCTGAAAGAGAAGTAGCATTACAGCTAGAAAATAAAATGAGAGAACTTGGAGCAGAAGGTCCTTCATTTGATACTATAGTCGGATCTGGTCCCAATGCTGCGCTACCGCACCATAGAGCTGGAGATCGAATTATTCAAAAAGGCGAATCAATTGTTATTGATATGGGAGCAAAATATCAAGGATATTGTAGTGATTTAACAAGAACATTTTGTGTAGGAAAACCTGATGAAACATTTAGAAAAGTATACGATACTGTATTTACAGCACAACAAACTGCCATTTCACTTGTTCAACAAGAAATGACAGGTACTGATTGTGATGATATTGCTAGAAAAGTAATAGAAGAGGCAGGTTT